>JASJDO010000018.1 GCA_030065115.1 Rhizobiaceae bacterium
GAACTGTTTCCAATGATGGGCGAGGTTGGCCTATTGGGGGTGACGGTTCCGGAAGCCTATGGCGGTATCGGCGCTTCTTACGTTTCATATGGCCTCGTAGCGAGAGAGGTGGAGCGCATTGATTCCGGTTATCGGTCCATGATGAGCGTGCAATCCTCGCTCGTTATGTATCCAATTTATGCCTATGGGAACGAGAATCAGCGCATGAAATATCTCCCCAAGCTTGCATCAGGCGAGTTTATTGGTTGCTTTGGTCTTACCGAACCCGATGCCGGGTCAGATCCGGCTGGCATGAAAACCACTGCCAAAAAGGTTGATGGCGGCTATGTGCTCAACGGCTCGAAAATGTGGATTTCAAACTCCCCGTTTGCCGATGTGTTTGTGGTCTGGGCGAAATCAGATGCACATGGTGGCAAGATCAGAGGCTTTGTTCTTGAAAAAGGCATGAAGGGTCTGTCTGCCCCGAAGATTGAGGGCAAACTGTCCTTGCGTGCATCGACCACTGGCGAAATTGTCATGGACAATGTGGAGGTGAGCGAAGATCACCTGCTTCCCAATGTCGAAGGTCTCAAGGGCCCGTTTGGATGCCTCAATCGTGCCCGTTACGGCATTTCCTGGGGTGTGATGGGAGCTGCGGAGGATTGTTGGTTCCGTGCGCGCCAATATGGCCTCGATCGTAAGCAATTTGACAAACCATTGGCTGGGACACAGCTTTTCCAAAAGAAGCTTGCTGACATGCAGACCGAAATAGCGCTTGGTCTACAGGCAAGTCTGCGCGTTGGACGTTTAATGGATGATAGTCGTGGCGCGCCCGAGATGATCTCGATTGTCAAACGCAACAATTGCGGAAAGGCACTCGACATCGCGCGTCAGGCTCGGGACATGCATGGCGGAAATGGCATTCAGGCTGAGTATCATGTGATCCGTCATGCGGCTAACCTAGAGACAGTGAATACCTACGAGGGGACGCATGATGTGCATGCGCTCATTTTGGGTCGCGCTCAAACCGGCATACAGGCGTTTTTCTGATGTCCCTGCCAGATGACATATGGGAACTGGAAAGGCGCTGCTGGATAGAGGGCAGAAGCTTTTACGAAGAAATCATTACCGTAGATTCGGTCTATGCCTTTCCCCCGCCTATGGGGATTTTCAAAGGAAGCGGTTTTGTCAGTCAAATGAACGAAGACGGCCCATGTGTAAGTGTTGAGTTCTCCAACCAACATGCCCACGAATTAAACGGGTCTTGGGTTCTCGTGTATGAAGGGCTGGGAGCCAGTTCTGATGGGAGTCACAGACGATCAAACTGTTCCTCCGTTTGGAAACGGACCAGTGATGGATGGAAGCTAGTTGCCCATCACCAAACCCCGATTACTGACGCGTAATGACTGTCTCTGACTGCAATGAAAGAGCTCGCTTCTTTATGTGGCGTTTTTCATTGGAGCGCTGTTACTGATGTTTGGTTTGCGTAAACGTTCTGTAATTGCCTGGAGCAGCATGCTCTTGATCGGCATTTTGTGGGGCGCCACTCTTCCGCTTTCACAAATCGCTGTTTCTACAGGACATAAGCCATTTGGACTGATCCTATGGCAGGTCGTGCTTGGCGTTATCGCATTGGGTGTTGTTTTACTGGCACGCGGATGGCGGCCACATCTGACGCGACAAAAGCTGATTTTCTATCTGGCGATCGCCTTTATGGGGACTATCATACCGAATGGTTTCTCGTATCTTTCATTTGCTCATTTGCCTGCTGGAGTGATGTCGATCATCATTGCAACCGTGCCAATGTTTGCGCTTGTGATAGCTGTCGCAGCCAGATTGGAACGCTTTTCATTTTACCGTTTTGTCGGCTTTTTGATCGGATTTTCAGCCATGGTGTTGATTGCAGCACCTGAAACGAGCTTGCCTGATCCTGAAAAAGCGATCTTTGTTCTATTGGCATTGATTGCGCCGTTTTTCTATGGTGTGGAATCAAACTACATTGCCGCAAAAACCCCGGAAGGGACTGATCCCGTTTCGACCCTTTTTATGGCATCTTTCCTGGCAATATTTCTGGTCGGCCCTGCTGCAATTGCGTCAGGGCAGTGGATCGACCCCTTTGATCCTTGGGGGGCGCCGGAAATCGCGGTAGCTGCCTCTTCCCTCATTCATGCGATTACCTATGTCGGATATATTTGGTTGATTGGCTATGGAGGACCTGTGTTTGGCGTACAGGTCGCTTATCCTGTGACCTTGTCAGGTGTGTTTTTGAGTGTAGTCTTCCTGGGAGAAGGGTATTCTGCCTGGATATGGCTTGCATTGGTGCTGGTCATTTTTGGACTGGTCCTCGTTCAGCCGAAAATTGACACCACACAAACGGAGGAAACACATGCCTGATATTTCTGTTCAGGAACATCCGAAAAAATTTGTCAGTGTGAATGGCAAGCAAATGGCCTATGTCGAGCTCGGCGCAGGTGAGCCGATTGTGTTTCTGCATGGCAATCCGACATCCTCTTATCTATGGCGCAATGTCATGCCGCATGTCAGTGACACGCACCGTGCCATTGCCCCTGATCTGATTGGCATGGGTGATTCCGAGAAACTCGATGATCCCGGGCCGGACAGCTATCGTTTTGTTGAGCACCGGGAATATCTCAATAGCTTTATGGATGCTGTTGTGCCGGACGGAAAAATTGTCCTTGTTATCCATGACTGGGGATCCGCCCTTGGATTTGATTGGGCTCACCGGAACGCGGAGCGCGTGAAAGGCATTTGTTTCATGGAGGGAATCGTTGGCCCGGTCAAAAGCTGGGATCATTGGAACGAGCAAGCAAAATCTGTTTTTCAGGCGTTACGTTCCCCTGCGGGTGAAGATATGATCCTGCAGAAGAACATTTTCATTGAACGTATTTTGACGGGATCGATCCTTCGTAAACTCTCGGATGAAGAAATGAATGTCTATCGGCGGCCTTTCGCAAATGTGGGCGAAGACAGGCGGCCGACACTTACCTGGCCGCGTCAGATTCCGATTGAAGGTGAACCGGAAGATGTACACCAGATTGTCTCTGACTATGCGGCCTGGCTTCCGGCTACGGAATTTCCGAAGCTCTTTGTAAATGCAGACCCTGGCGCCATTCTTCTCGATCATGCGCGTGCATTTGTTCGTTCTTGGAAGAATGTGAGCGAAGTAACTGTCAAAGGGAGCCATTTCATTCAGGAGGATTCTCCGCATGAGATAGGTTCGGCACTTCGTGATTGGGTTGGAATGCTCGATTGAGTCTAACGGTTTTCTTCGCAGTCTTATTGGCAGCAGCATTACACGCAGCTTGGAATGCTGCCGTTAAAGGCAGTGATGACAAGCTTGTTGGCATGCTGGCCATTGTTATCGGCCATATGTTGCCAGCAGGAATTGCAATGGCATTTTTTGCGTTCCCGAATTGGGAAAGCATGCCGTATTTCCTTGCAGGTATGGCGTTTCATATTGGCTATCAGTTCTTTCTGCTCTCTGCCTACAAGATCGGTGACTTCACACAAGTCTATCCAATTGCGCGTGGCACGGGCCCTCTGATTGTAACATTGGTTTCAGTCGGGTTTTTGGGTGTGGTCTTTGCCGGTTATCAACTTGCAGCAGTAGCACTAATCATTGCGGGCTTGATGAGCCTCAGTATCGTGAGGCAGCGAGATGGCTTGCGAAATCCGAAGGCCGTTTTGATGGCGCTTGCGACAGGGTGTTGTATAGCGGGGTATTCACTTGTCGATGGATTGGGTGCGCGAATCTCAGGGGATGCGGTCGGATTCATTTCTGCACAATTGTTCATGAATGGATTGGTCTTTGTACTGATTGTCCTGGCCTATAACCCACAGGCTGTGAAGCGTGCAGTGACCGACCAAAGACAGATGGGCTTGATTGGCGGTACGGGTTCATACATCGCCTATGCGATCGTGGTCTGGGCATTTACACAAGCGCCGATTGCACTGGTAACCGCACTTCGTGAAACCAGTATTATTTTTGCGTTGATGATCGGCGCTTTCATTTTCAAAGAACGCCTGGATCTAACGAAAGTTCTGGCAACATTTCTCACGGTTTGTGGCGCGGCATTGCTGCGATTTGGAAAACTCTTTGCCTAGCCGCGGACGAAGAACCTTCAAAATCTGCCAATCGCTCACGCAATGCGATCTGTCGTTTCCCAATCCGGGTTAAACCATGGTTCCTGATTTGAGCGTGGCAAGGGGTCAACCCCAAGGATATGATCAGATGCTTTCTCACCAACCATTATGGAGGGGCCATTGAGGTTGCCGTTTGTAATCCGGGGAAAAATTGATGAGTCTGCGACGCGCAATCCTTCGACACCAATCACATTGCATTCGGGATCGACTACCGCTGTTTTGTCGCCAGCATCTCCCATTTTGCAGGTGCCGCATGGGTGGTAAGCGCTTTCTGCATGTTCAGCAATGAATTGGTTGAGTTGCTCGTCAGATTGAACATGCTCACCGGGTTGGATTTCATAACCGCGGAATTCATCAAATGCTTCTTGTCTAAATATCTCGCGTGTCAGGCGTATACAGCGGCGGAAGTCCGCCCAGTCTTCTTCATGGCTCATGTAGTTGAACAGAATGGAAGGTTTGGCTTTAGGGTCGTTTGAGCTCAGGCGAACATGCCCTCGTGATGGCGACCGCATGGGGCCGACATGAGCCTGGAATCCATGGGTGGGCGCTGCAGCTTTCCCGTCATAGCGGATTGCAACCGGCAAAAAGTGAAACTGAATATCAGGATAGCGAACACCGGCCTTTGAACGGACAAAAGCGCAGGCTTCAAAATGGTTGGTGGCACCGTCGCCTGACTTGTTCAGCAACCATTCCAGGCCAATCATGCCTTTCGAAAACAGATTGAGCTTTGAATAGAGTGAGATTGGCTGCGTACATTCCTGTTGAATATACAGTTCCAAATGATCCTGAAGGTTTGCCCCGACACCAGGCCGGTCTGCGACCACTTCGATCCCGTGTTCCTTAAGATGCGCTGCCGGGCCGATGCCTGAAAGCATCAACAGTTTGGGTGAGTTGAATGCGGAAGCTGCCAGGATAACTTCCTTGTTCGCGCCGATAAACTGGCTTTGACTACCCCGGGCGATATCCACACCGATCGCCTTCTTGTCTTTGAACCGCACACGCTCTGCCAATCCTCTGACCATGTTCAGGTTCTGGCGTTTTAGTGCAGGCTTGAGATAAGCGTTTGCCGTAGACCACCTGCGCCCTTTGTGAATGGTGTGCTGAAAGCGGGAAAAACCCTCCTGCCTTAGTCCATTGTAGTCGGGGGTGATCCCAAACCCTGCTTGTTCGCCTGCCTTGATGAATGCGTCGAACAAGGGGTTTGGGCTATCGCCCTTTTTGACATTGAGAGGCCCATCTGTTCCCCGTGAGCCATCCTCATTGCTGGCTGATGCTTCCATGCGCTTGAAGTATGGAAGGACATCTGCATATGACCATCCCTTGGCCCCGGCTTCTTCCCAGTGGTCAAAATCTCCTGCGTGACCTCTTACATACACCATGCCATTGATGGAGGATGATCCACCGATGACCTTGCCGCGTGGTGCAACGAGTTTGCGGCCTCCCAAATGGGGCTCGGCCTCGGTTTCGTAGCCCCAATCATAGGTACTCATGTTCATTGGAAACGAAAGGGCGGCCGGCATCTGGATAAAAGGGCCGATGTCGGATCCACCATACTCAATAACAAGTACCGAATTCTTCCCGTCTGCAGACAAACGGTCGGCCATTACCGCTCCTGCAGAACCAGAACCTATGATGACATAGTCTGCTGAAAGGTCAGGCTTGATGTCGGATGATGCAGTCATAATGTTGCCTATGATTCATTAGCTAGGGCAATACCTTCTTGCAAACTGCCCGATAATCGTCGTCTCAGAAGCCAATATTTCACAAACCCACAGCATTTTCTTCAAAAAAGTGACGGGCGAATCAGTTTTTAGAGTGACAGAATCCTTACGAATCAGTTACCGATTCGTTAATGGATGGTTAATGGTGTGATGTATCGCACCACCGGGCTTGCAATTTAGCTCGATCATTTGTTTGGCGGATTGAGTAGCAGAGTTTTGCGTAGTTACCATCCATTTTACAGAATTGTGCTGGTACGGGACAGGGCGATTGAAAGTCGGGGCGGACTTCAGCACACCTTCTTATCGGGGGATGCAATGAATAAAAATCTTAATGACAATGACGAGCTTTCGAGCGGATTGGTTTCTCGTGGTATCGGGAAAGGGCTAACAGCTTCTGCCAGTGCTATTGTTTTGGCGCTTGCAACCGTTACACCTGCTTGGTCAACAATCGACAACACCGTGACAGCTCGAGGTGAGGCACCTGGCGGTGATCCGCTTGATCCGCTGGATGATGTCACTGCAACAGACACTGAAAGTGTCGATGTTGAAGATGATACACCTGCATTGGCAATGACGAAAACTGTTGTTGATGACGCTACTGGTTTGGCCTTGGGAGCAAATGTTCCGGCAGGCACTGTCGTTCGCTATGAGTTCGCTGTAGAGAACACCGGGAACGTGACAATCACAGATGTTGGTATTAACGAAGTGGCATTTGATGGTGCTCCAAGTTTTACCGTTGCTAACGAAACCCTGACAACAGGTACCGATTCTACCGACGTTACTGCGAATGATGGTAACTGGAGCAGCTTGGCTCCCGGGGAAACGGTTACATTCTCTGGCACATATACAGTGACAACTACCGACGTTGCCAACCAGGGTGGTGGCGATGGCAATCTCGACAACGAAGCGAATGCGACAGGTGATGCTCCAGCGTCTACCGGCTTTGGTACTGTAACATCACCAAACGATACCGCATCCTTCGATCTTGAAGATGCAAACGGTACAATGACTGTTGCGAAGGTTGCGACTGCGGTTAATGGTGCGCCACTTGCTGATCCGCTAACTGCCAACGTGGCTGTGGGCGATGTGATCACCTATACATATACCGTAACCAACACTGGTAACGTGCCGCTGACAGATGTAACTCTGACGGATAACGTGACAGCCGGTTCTGGTACTGATCCGGTACCAGGCAGTGAGACACTGCTAACTGATAACGGTACAATCGGTGACTCTACAGATGCTGCAGTCAACGGATCGTTCGATACTCTCGGACCGCTTGACGTGATTACCTTCACCGGTACTTACACCGTTACACAGAGCGACATCGACAACCTGCAGTAAGGTACGTCTGAAAAGAACTAATCAGGCCAGCTCCAACCCACGAGCTGGCCTTTTTGATTCTGCTGATCAAAGCGAGGTTACGTTTGGTTAACGTTAATTCTTCTTTAACCCGACTCACGGCATTCCTCTTCCAAAGGGGAATTCCATGTTTGATTCTTTCGCAACGCGTATTGTTGGCCCTTCGAAAAGTAGCCCTTGGAAAATTGCAATGGTGATGGCGGTGGGGGCATCCTTTTCCGGAGTTGCGCCCGGCATCGCAATGGCGACGATTGACAATGTCGTAACGGCAACTGCCACGATTCCGGGCGGTGTTCCAAATGGTGTTACAGCAACTGATACAGAGTCAGTTGATGTGCAGGATGCTGCACCAGCGCTCAGCATTGTGAAAGATGCCAATCTAAATGATGAAATTGTTAATGATGGTTTTGCCGAGGTTGGTGAAACAACAACCTACACATATCGCGTGACGAATTCTGGCAATGTGACGCTGACCAATGTGGCGGTTCAGGACATCCACGAAGGTGTAATCCTCTCACCACCTCCGGCGGGTGAAATCATATCGATTACAGGGCCAAACCTTACATCAGACGTTGGTGTTGCCAATGATGGTGTTGTTGATGTGCTGGACGTGGGGGCAGAGGCCACATTCACAATCACTTTGACCGTAACTCAGGAAGAGGTTGACAACCAGTAGTGTTCTAGCAGGAATTGAATGACGGGCGGAATTACAGATCATAGCGCTTTGCGCGGCATTAGCCACGGACTTCGTTCCGTGGCATGCGTATTTTTTGCGCTGATTTTCTGGATGGCCCAGCTACAATCTGCTCTGGCGGATATTGACAACACCGCCCGGGCAGTTGGCGTGTTCAACGGAACGGGCGTGTTTTCACCCACCAGCAGTCAATCGATACCGGTTATTCCGGCAAATCCTCTGATTGAAGTCAACAAATCAGGAGTTCTGAACGATGATGATGGTACTCCAGGATTGTCTGCTGGGGATACAATTTCATATACGATTTTGGTCACCAACCCGGGCAATGTCAGCCTGACCGGGATTACTGTGACTGATCCACTGGTTGCCCTGACATTTGTCGGCGGTGATGCTGACAATGATTTCAGATTGGATCCAACTGAAACATGGACCTATACCGGCAGCTACACCATTACGAATTTCGATCTCGTAACCCGCGGCGGCGGTGACGATGATATCGATAATACTGTAACTGCAGATTCCAATGAATCGGCCCCAGATACTGATACCCAGGAAACGATTATTGATCCGAATGTTTCCATGGCGGTCGCCAAAGTTGGTACCCTTAACGATGATGATGGAACGCCTGGCCTGAGTGCCGGAGACACGATCTCTTATGTCATCACTGTGGAAAACAACGGAACTTCAGATCTGACCAATCCGGTTGTGTCAGACACCTTAGGCCAGAGTGGTGTAGATACGCCTTTGGTAACCACATTCAGCGGTGGCGATCTCAATAATGACACGATCATCAATGGCGGTGAGACGTGGACTTACACCGCCAGTTATACGCTTACACAAGCTAATATTGACGATGGCGGCAACATCGTTAACACAGCAAGCATCTCCACAGACCAACTGGGCCCAAGAGATGCCATCGACACCCAAGTGTTGGCCGGGTTTGTGGATAGTTACACAATGACGAAGCTTGCCAGCCTGAACGACGGGGATGGCGACAATCTTGCTGACGCTGGCGAAACCATTACCTTTACATTCCGCTTTGTGAACACTGGCAACCGGACGCTTGCAAATCTGCTACCTTCCGATCCGCTGCCGGGTCTCTCGGCGATTGTTTGTAGCAACGATCTCGACAGTGATGGTGATATCGACCTCTTGTCAGTCGGTCAGACCCTCGATTGTAGTGCGACCTACACGGTTCAACCGTCTGACATCTTAAATGGTTCGGTCAACAACACCGCGACATCATCTGCAACACGCATCAATGGTCTTGTGCCGGTCGCAGAAGATGACAGCGCCAATGACAATTCAACCATGACGCCGACCGACAGCAATTTCGAGATCGATGTCAACAAAACCGTCACTTCATCAGTCGAAGTGCTGCCGAATGTGGTTGAAATCGAATACCTGATTGAAGTTGAGAACCTTGCGAACATCCTGCAAACGGGTGTTGCGGTTCGTGATGACATCGCAGCCGCAATTAGCGCGCCGGCGCAATTGATTGGTGACGCTTCTGTTGTAAGTATTTCAGGGTTCTCTGGCACAGGCGGTGCAAACCCGGGCTTTAATGGCACGACTGATACCCAACTTCTTGATGCAAATGTTGACCTTGCACCGTTGGCGACCGGGCAAATCAGGGTTCTTCTGCGTGTTGATCGTCGTGGACAGTCTCTGACGACTTTGAATACCGCATTTGGTACAACCGACCAGATACCGGGCGATGTGCCTTCAGATGATCCTGGCGAGACCCCTGGTGATCCGAACGATGTCAATCCAACGCCATTTGAGATTATTGACACCGATGAAGATGGTTCGCCTGACGGAGACGAGAGCGATGTTGCAGACCGTGATGGCGACGGCATCACAGATGCCCAGGATTATGATCCGACGGGTTATTTCTATTGTGAGGAAGATGGACGCATCCTGACAGGTGGCTCAATTACGGTCGTAAATGTTTCCGCCGGTGGCGCACAGACCGGAATTGGGAGCAGCAATGACATTACCATTCTTCAAGATGGCAGTGCCGGGTTCTACCAATTCTATGTAACCGCTCCGGGCACGTATCAGCTGTTATTCTCGCTACCTCCGGGTGGTGCTGCAAGTACTGATCGTACGACGTTGGGTTCTCTTGATGTTACCAGCCTGCTTCCAAGCAATCCGGGTGTGATTGGCTCCGGTGCGTTCGGAAATACCGGTGTGTTGGCAGATTTCGCAGCTGGTTCAAACCCATTCTACACAGAGTTTGTGATCGAGGATGGTGATCCGATTGTCTTCAACAACAACATTCCGCTGATGTTCTGCGGCACACCTTCCCTTACCGCGAACAAGGAAATCGCATCCGGACCAAGCATACAGGCCGATGGCACGCATAATCTGACTTACCGGGTTACTGCTGAGAACGATGGCCCAACCCAGATCAATGAAGTGTCGCTTGTCGACGACCTGACTGCAACTTTCGGTGCCGGAAACTTCACGATTCTTTCTACATCAATCGAAAGTGCACCTCCAAATTTTGGCGCATCTATTGATCCGTTCTTTGATGGCGCAGGCAGTACCAATCTTCTGACAGGTGGTCCAACGGATAGTGGAAATCTCGCGCCAGGCGAATCCGTTTCGGTGTTGATTGCACTGAACATTGATGTTGTTCCTGGAGTATACACCAATACAGTCACTGCAGGCGGTAATGAACCGCTTGGTAACACGCCGCTTCCAACGGTCGATGCCAGTGTGCCGATCGAAATTCTGGCGGCTACTGCTGAAGGTGGTATTATTGCCACGAAAACCACGCCGGTGGATTCGGTCCCGCTCGGTGGAGTGGTTCCTTATACACTGACGTTTGAAAATCCAGGTCCGCTTAATCTGGCGGGTGCTGAATTTGTCGATCTGCCTCCGCGTGGTTTCACGTATGTTCCTGGAACAGCGACGATCAATGATGTGCCGGTTGAACCAGAACTTCGCGGATTTGAACTGGTCTGGCCAAACCAGAATATCGCTGCCGGTGATACAATCACTGTTAATTTGAGCCTCCGTGTCGGAGTTGGAATCAATGGAACAGAATTCACAAACCGTGCGTTTGTCAGAGACCCGATCACCGGAAACCTTCTGTCCAATCGGGCACAGGCAACAGTCAGGCTGGAGGTTGAATCCGTGTTCCAGTGCAGCCATGTCATCGGTCGTGTGTTCGATGATCTGAACAAGGATGGATATCACGATACCGGGGAGCCGGGCCTGGGTGGGGTGAGACTGGCATCAGTGGGTGGTCTGTTGATCACGACCGATCAGTTTGGCCGCTATCACATTGCCTGTGATGCAATCCCTGACAGTCAAATTGGCAGCAACTACATTCTAAAACTTGATCCGCGTACCCTGCCAACGGGTTACAGATTGACAAGCGAGAACCCAAGAGTCGTTCGCCTGACACAGGGCAAGACAACCAAACTGAACTTTGCAGCGGCGAATCTACGTGTCATTTCGCTAGCCTTGGGTGATACGTCTTTCAAAGCCGGTTCGCTCAGCATGACACCATCGACGCTTCGCGATATCGCCCGGATCCTGCCATTGCTTGAAGAAGAACCTTCGATTTTGAAGATTACTTACAAGGTTGAAGACCGGGATAACCCACTGGCAAGTGAACGTCTTGAGGCAGCGGAATCGCTTATCAAGCGTGCTTGGCAAGCAAAATCCAGACCTCATGATCTGGAAATTGAAATCAAGTAGAAGTCTATGATTTTAGGCGGCTAATTCGCTTTACCTAACATTACGTTAACTCCTCGTAAACCATAACTGATGCATGGTTTGTTAACCATGACGGGTAACGAATCGTTCATAACTCGCCGCTTTCTCAAGGCTGGCGCAAATGGAGCAGTCAAGCATGCCTTGGCTGCTGCTGCCGTTTCTTTGCCGATGGTTGCTCTTCCTGCGAACGCTGATGACCTTGATATCCTTCTTCGTGCTGAGGAAGCCCTGAATCAGGGTCGCGAAACGTCAGCAGCGAATTCTGGCGTATCAATCAGTGTCGATGGGGATGTTCTGGTTGGCTCACCAATCGTGCAGGACAAGATCGTCAAGGTTGATAAAGCGCTTGAAAACGTTGATATCCAAGTGAAATATGACGGGCTGGATGTTACCCGCCGGCTCAACGTTTCAACGGATGATCTTCGCAGAACCTATATTCCGGGAGAAGTGATCGCGTTTCAGGGAAGCTGGAACTATCCCGACTGGATTGATCGCGCAGAGATACGGATTTTCCGACAGGTTGACAAATACGCTGCAGAAGCAATCGCCAAACCATTGGAAGTCGTGCCTGTAAATATGTCAGGGGATGGCGGAACTGCGGTATGGCAAAGTTTCGATCAGGGTAATCTGGCTGATGATGATGAGGATACTCTCGCTTATGTTCTGCGTGTTTATGATCGCAATGGCCGGTTTGACGAAACCAAACCGCTAACCCTCCGCTTGAGCAAAACGGGTGTTGCAGTTGAAGATCGTATTGGCAGTGTTCCCGTAGCGCCTGGCGAGGCAGAGGACCGTACGGGTGTTTCAAACATTCCGTTGTATGGCGGAACCATTACCGTGTTCGGACGCCATGTACCGCCTGGATATAAGGTAAAGGTTCTGGGCGATGAAATTCCGGTGGACCCCAGACAGAAATTTGTAACAAGCCGAATTCTTCCACCCGGTGATCATGTGGTGAATGTGGCTGTTTATGGCGCAACCACAAAAGATGCCGGTCTGCGGTTTGAGCGCGATATCAATATTCCGGATGAAGAGTGGTTTTATGTAGGTCTGGCTGATCTGACGATTGCCCAACGTCTGGGCGAAGAGGCCAATCTGCTACAGGGCGCTGACCCGGAAGAATTTGGCGAAACGTATGAGCGGGGTCGCCTTGCGTTTTACCTCAAGGGAAAGATCAAGGGCGAGACGCTGATTACCGCAGCTTTTGATACGACCGAGGATGATCTGGATAATCTTTTCAGAGACCTTGATGAAAAAGATCCACGGCAGTTCCTGCGCAATCTTGATCCTGATGATTTCTATCCGATCTATGGCGATGACAGTACCATCGTCGAAGACGCTCCGACAGCAGGTAAATTCTATTTACGCGTAGAGCGTGGCAAGAACCACGTTTTGTGGGGGAATTTCAAAACCCGCATCAACGACACAGAGCTTCTGCGATATGAAAGAAGTCTTTACGGGGCACATGCAGTTGCGAAGAGCGACCAGTCCACGTCACATGGTGAACCCATTGCTCAAGTTGAAGCTTTTGCGGCTGAGCCCGGTTCATTGCCACAGCGCGATGAATTCCGGGGTACAGGCGGGTCGGCATATTTCCTGCGACGTCAGGACATTAATCAGGGGTCTGAGCAGGTCACGATTGAAGAACGTGACCCGGCTACAGGGCTGGTTGTCGCCAGAACATTGCTTCGCCCGGGTCAGGACTATGAATTTGACTATGTCCAAGGTGTCATTCTCCTAAATAGACAGCTTCCTTCCACTACTGGAAGTTCAGGTTCAGTACGGATGGATGCGATTGGCGGGAACTATAATTTTCTGGTCACAACTTACGAATACACGCCCGCGGCAACCGATCTTGATGGTTATAGTTACGGTGCAAGAGGGCAGGCTTGGCTTTCTGACACTGTTCGGGTGGGTGCGACCGGATTTGTGGAAGATACAGGTGAGGCTGATCAAACAGCATACGGCGCAGATGTTCTGGTTCGTCTCTCTGAAAAGAGTTATTTTGAGTTTGAATGGTCTCAGTCAGAAGGCGACACGTTTGACTATGACACCTCCACGGATGGTGGACTGATTTTCAGCCCAATCTCGGGTGTCAATGCAACGGGTGAACGCGCGGAAGCGTACCGCGCAAAAGTTGCGCTTGATCTTGGCGAGATGACTGGCGGCGAGATCGAGGGTGTGATCGGCGGTTATTATGAGCACCGTGATGCGGGCTTTAATGCACCCGGACGGTATACTTCCGTTACCGAGCGATTGACCGGTGTATTCGCCGAAGTCAAGGCAACTGAAGACACGACATTCCGTGCAAAGTATGATGATGTTGATCGTGTGGACGGTAGCGATCGAACGGAACTAACTGCAGAGCTTGAGCATCGTTTCAACGACGAGTACAAGGCAAGTGTTGGCGTTACGCATTCTGACTTTGCAAGCGGCATTGGCTCGAACACAGGATTTGGTCAACGGACGGATGTTGGCGGGCGAATTGAACGAACATTGGAAAACGGCGATCGTTTTTGGGTGTTTGGTCAGGCCACAGTAGACCGGGATGAAACCAGAGAGCGAAACGATCGTGTTGGTATTGGGGTTGAAGCGGCTCTAACTGACAAGCTTTCAGCGAGTGCCGAAGTCTCTTACGGCACACAAGGCATTGGTGGACTTGCTGCCTTGACCTATTCTCCCAACGCGGACGACAAATATTATTTCGGGTATCGTCTTGATCCGGATACTACAGCGGGCGACCTTAATGGCTATGATCCGTTTGGACGGGATTATGGCTCCGTTCTGTTTGGTGCCAATCGCCGTCTCAACGATCAGCTCACGGTTTTCTTTGAAGAAAACTACGATTTCAGTGGAACGCAACAATCGCTGACCCACACCTATGGTGTGACCTACACACCGGATGATGCGTGGACAATCAGTGCAGGCATTGAAGCGGGTGAAGTTTATGACGAGATTGCTGGTGACTTCGACCGCTTTGGTGTTTCCGGCACCATTTCACTGCGGGAAGAAGCAAGACAAGCTTCTCTTCGCTTTGAAGCCCGTTTCGAAGACGGCGTAAATGCCAATGCGCGTGACCGCAACACGTATCTTTTGACTGCAAATTATAGTTACAAACATAATGATGATTGGCGGTTCCTCGCTAAAGTGGATGGCCTTCTTTCTGAATCAGATCAATCTACCATTCCTATTGGAGATTACGTCGAAGCTTCTGTCGGTTGGGCATATCGGCCTGAGGATAATGATCGACTAAATGCACTCTTCCGCTACACATACCTTGAAGATTTGCCGGGACCGGAACAAGTGAACCGAGAGAATCAGGCGCTTGGCCCTCGTCAGCGTAGCCACGTTTTGGAGGCAGACTTCATCTATGATGTGAACAAGCATCTTTCCATCGGTGGTAAATACGGGTTCAGAACCGGAGAAATCGAAACAGTTCGTGGTAGCGGCAACTTCACAAACTCGACTGCCCATCTTGCAGTTGCTCGTGCAGACATTCATGTTGTCGACAAATGGGATGTCATCCTGGAAGCCCGCGCGCTTTGGTTGGAAGAGGCTGATCAGGTGAATTATGGATATCTTGCAGGCGTGTACCGACATATCAATGATAATCTGAAAATCGGCGTAGGCTACAATTTCTCTGACTTCTCAGATGACATCACAGATTTGACTTATGATGATGAAGGCATTTTCGTAAACGTGATCGGCAAGTTCTAGTGCAGGGCTTATTATCTATTGCGCTGCAATGCCGTGCGCTTCATCTCCAAGCCAAGCGCTAAACTCACTCAATGCCCGGGCACTCATTGCGCGTTTCTTGGCGAGGGTTTTGTCTTTGCCACGCCAGCGCTTTACGCCTTCCGGTTTTTTGAGCGTTCCCTCTGGGAGGGGAGGCAACAATCCGAAATTGACATTCATTGGCTGGAACGAGCGCTTTGATCGTTCGTTGCTCTCACCGCTTTCGTCGTAGGCCACATGACCGGTCGTAATGTGGTGCAACAGTGCACCCATTGCCGTTGTGATTGGTGGAAGATCGATTTGTTCTCCACGAAGTTCTGCTACTGCAAACCGTGCTGCAAGAATGCCGATGGATGCGCTCTCCACATATCCTTCACAGCCTGTGATCTGCCCTGCAAAACGAATGTCAGGACGGGATTTAAGTGCAAGCCGGTCGTCCAGAACCTTGGGTGAGTTGAGATAGGTGTTTCTATGAATGCCGCCCAATCGCGCAAATTCCGCGTTTCCCAGACCTGGAATCGTCTTGAATATTTCTACCTGAGCGCCGTATTTCAACTTGGTTTGGAAACCCACCATGTTGTAGAGCGTGCCGAGTGCATTGTCCTGACGAAGCTGCACCACGCCATATGGCTTTTCTTCAGGCTTGTGGGAGTTGGTAAGCCCCATCGGCTTCATGGGCCCGTGGCGCAAGGTTTCGCGACCACGCTCTGCCATCACTTCAATCGGAAGGCAGCCATCGAAATAAGGTACATTTTCCCATTCTTTGAATTCGGTTTTGTCCCCTTCCAACAACGCATCGATGAACGCGTTGTATTGTGCCTCGTTGAGCGGACAGTTTATGTAGTCTTTGCCGGTGCCTCCCGGTCCCACTTTGTCATAGCGGGATTGGAACCAGGCTTTGTCAAAATCAATGGAATCAAAATGAACGATTGGTGCAATTGCATCGAAAAATGAGAGCTCGTCTTCTCCGGTTGCCACAGCAATTTCGCTTGCCAGGGCTGGTGCGGTAAGAGGGCCTGTTGCGATAATGGTCTGACCCCACTCTTTTGGTGGCAGGCCGGTTACTTCTTCGCGTTCGATTGAAATGTTGGGATGGTTTTCCAACGCCCGCGTAACTGCTTCGGAAAACAGATCCCGGTCTACCGCCAAAGCACTTCCGGCGGGAACCTTGTGTTCGTCGCCACAACGCATAATCAGTGAATTGGCTTTGCGCATCTCTGCATGCAAAAGGCCTACGGCATTGGTTTCAGCGTCATCAGAGCGGAAGGAGTTGGAACACACCAGTTCGGCGAGTCCATCTGTTTGATGCGCATCGGTCCCACGTATCGGTCTCATCTCGTGCAAGATGACCTGCTGCCCCATTTCCGCAGCCTGCCAAGCAGCTTCAGAACCGGCCAAGCCACCACCAATAATGTGAAGTTTATTCGTCATGAGGTCGATATAGGCGATAAGGCCAAATACAACAACACCCGCCGGAGGCGGGTGTTGTTTGTTTTGCCAATTTGTCGTTGGCCAATTAACCCGCTTAACGGGTTATCGCTTAGCGTGTGCTTGAGCGAGCGATGTAGTTGATGTCACCGCGAATGATGCCAAGATCGTCAAGTTCACGGTTTGAAAGAGCGCTAAGCTCTGAAACTGTGCGACGATAGTTGCGCCATTTTCTGAAAGAACCGATCATGTTCATTACTCTTACTCCAAGTTTGTATCTTGAACCCCATATAGGAGGGATTGGACATTTCTAGGAGTGCATTTTTGGCAAATCTGATATGCAGTTTCTGCATTGCGAGATTAACAAATAGTAAATCCATTAAACTATTGATAATAATGATTTAATTATCATTTTATGAAGTCGGACTTGTGGCAAAAAGAAGGCGTTTTATCATCTCACATAGAAAGAAGTCAGATCTGCCCGTAAAGATGTGCAAAGTGTGCAATCGACCCTTCTCCTGGCGCAAGAAGTGGGAGAAAGTTTGGGACAAAGTGCAGTATTGCTCTGTGCGATGCAGACGCGATAAAAATCGACCAACAAGGGGGCAACATGAAACTTGATCAAGCCATACAAGAGCGACGGTCAATCCGGGGATTTCTCGATAAGCCCGTGTCTCGCGATCTCCTTGAGGAAGTCATTGCACTTGCCAATCGTGCGCCGTCTTCCATGAATACGCAGCCCTGGCATTTGCATGTCCTCACCGGAGAGCCCTTGGAGAAGGTCCGAAACGGGAATACCGAGCGTATGCTGGCCGGTGTCACGCCCAGTCGGGAAATCGAGGATTATGCGGCTTATGAGGGCGAACACCGCAAGCGGCAGATCGAAATTGCGGTTCAACTTTTTGAAGCCATGGGGATTGAACGCCATGATGCGGAGCGCAGGCAGGATTGGGTGATGCGGGGTTTCCGGCAGTTTGACGCACCGGTTTCAATTGTTGTGTGTTTTGACCGAACGCTGCTCAATAACACCATTGCCCATTTTGATACCGGTGCCATGACCTATGGCCTGGTGCTCGCAGCATGGAGCAGGGGGCTTGGTGCGGTGATCAATGGTCAGGGTATCATGCAGAGCCCCGTCGTTCGTGAGGTGGCCGAGATTCCTGAAGATCAGGTAATCTTGACTTGCGTGGCACTTGGTTGGCCGGACGAGGAATTTGTTGCGAATTCCGTGGTTTCACGCCGTCGTCCAGTGGAGAATGTAACACGGTTTCTCGGCTTCTAGGTCCAAAGCCCGACTCAAACACCCTATTCCCAAAAGCGTGTTCTGCCCCGTGGTTGAAACCGCCAGCGGCATTGTGCAGTACTAGTGGATCGCATGCGTTGTTTCTGGAGGGAATATGGAATTTGACTATGTCATTGTTGGTGGTGGCTCTGCGGGTTCAACGCTTGCTTCCAGATTAACCGAAGATCCCGCAATCCGTGTTTGCCTGCTTGAAGCGGGGGGAGATGGTAAAGACCTGCTGATACGAACCCCTCTTGCAGTGGTGGCGATGTTGCCCGGCAGGCCCAAAATCAACAATTGGGCGTATGAAACAGTTCCACAAGATGGATTGAATGGTCGGAAGGGGTATCAACCGCGAGGCAAGGCGCTCGGTGGATCGTCTGCGATCAATGCGATGCTCTATGTCCGCGGGCATCCAACAGATTACGATGACTGGGCGAATTCAGGTTGCGAGGGTTGGTCTTGGGAAGAGGTTCTCCCGTATTTTCAGAAATCTGAAAACAATCAACGCGGAGCGGACACGCTGCACGGTTCGGGTGGGCCGTTGGAGGTTTCAGACCAGAAGGCACCTCGTGCAATCACAGTCGCTTTCATTGATGCAGCTGCGGAATTGCAACACCGCAGAAATGATGATTTCAACGGGCCCGAACAAGAGGGTGTCGGCAAATATCAGGTCACACAGTTTCATCGGAAGGATAAAAATGGCGAACGGTGTTCGACAGCCGCAGCTTATCTGCATCCGGTAATGAGTCGTCCCAATCTGACGGTTGTTACCAAAGCAACGGCATCAAGAATTTTGATGGAAGGGAAACGTGCCATCGGCGTTGAGTACTTTCAGGGCAAAACTGAGAAACAGGTGATGGCAAAACGGGAAGTTCTTCTCTGTGGCGGGAGCTTCAACTCACCCCAATTGCTGCAACTTTCCGGGATTGGCCTACCTGAAGATATCCAGCCGCACGGGATTGAAATGATTCATGAACTTGGGGGCGTGGGCCAAAACCTACAAGACCATCTCGATTTTGTTTTGGCCTTCAAGTCAAAGGATAAAGACAACGTTGGGTTAAGTCTTGGTGGTGCAGCCGGTCTTGTTTCCCATATTCTGAAATGGCGCAAAGACGGTAACTCCATGGCAGCCACGCCGTTTGCAGAAGGTGGCGCATTTTTGAAGACAGACAATTCCCTAAGTCGTCCCGACATACAATTGCACTTCGTGATTGGCATTGTTGATGATCACGCGCGGAAGCTTCATCTTGGACACGGTTTTTCCTGTCATGTTTGCCAACTTCGTCCACATTCCCGGGGTTCGGTATCGCTTCTGGATTCCAATCCAATGTCGGCGCCGTTGATTGATCCGCAATATCTTTCAGATGAGCGAGATTTGCCTGTGTTGCTCAAGGGGGCGAAGATGTCCCGCGATATTCTTATGGCACCAGCGCTTGAGAATTATCGACACAAAGAACTTTTTGGTATCCGCGACGGCCTGAGCGATGGTGAATGGGAGGCGCATATTCGGTCACGGGCTGACACGATTTATCATCCCGTTGGCACCTGTAAAATGGGAATGGATGACAATGCAGTTGTTGACCCGGAATTGAAGGTGCGTGGCCTTGAGGGGCTTCGCGTTGTGGATGCCTCAGTGATGCCAACGCTGATTGGTGGTAATACGAACGCGCCAACCATTATGATCGCTGAGAAAGCCGCTGATTTGATTAAGGCTGAATTGCTCTAGTCTGTTTAGGCGGCTTTATGGAGAAGGTTCGGCCCAATGCCAATGCCTGAATTGCCAAGGCCTCTTCGCGACTAGCATGATCTTCCTCACACCGTATTTCCTGGAGCGAGTCTCGTTGGCGTAATGACAAGGTCTTCTTGTGGTTCTCCACGCACTCTCGCAATGAGTGCGTCTGCGGCGGTTTTCCCCAATGCCTGTGTGCTGACTACGGTGGTTGTAAGACGTTTGGGCAGGATTGAAGCTGCCTCCATCGATCCCCATCCGGCGATTCCTACATCTTCCGGCACACTTATGCCGCGTGACTGGCAGTAGAAAATTCCGCCAATTGCCATGTTGTCATCCTGATAATAGATCGCATCCAGTACACCAGAACGGTTGAGGAGATTTTCTGTAGCATAAAAGCCAGCATAAAACCCGCTTTTGTCGTTGAGAATTTCTTCACTGGTCAGTTCGACCGATGCATTTTTCAACGCAGAAACAAATCCTTTTCGACGCAGTGCCCCAAGGCCCGGTGTCTCGGCATCAGCACCAACATAGCCGATGCGCTTGTGCCCCCTTCCCAACATGTATTCGCCCATCTCGTAACCACAATCGAAATGATTAAAGCCGACGGACATGTCGATGGGACTTGTGTTCAAGTTCCAGATTTCGACTACTGGAATTCCATGGGCCTTCAGCAATTCCCGAGTTGTCGCGGAATGCGAATGGCAACTCAGGATCAGGCCAGCAGGACGCCATGAGAGAATGTTCTTTATCCAGACCTCCTCGGTCTCTGCAGAATTTTCATGTGCGCCAATCATGGTTTGATAGCCGAACTTTGCCAAAGCACCGTTAATGCTGTCGAGGACCGACCCAAAGATGGCGCTGGATAAAAAAGGCACACTGACACCGATTATCGTGGAGGTTTGCTCAGAACCAAAAGCAGCTGCGATACGGTTCGGAACATAACCGAGCCTTTCAACCTCACGCATGACCTTGTCGCGGGTTTCCTCTGAGAAACCAGATACATCTCGCAAAACGCGAGAGGCAGTCATCTTGGATACACCGGCCGCCTTCGCAACCTCGGCCAAGCTCACATTTCCGCGTTTTGAGTTTCTAGATGACATCGTTACATTTTACTGAATTCTGCGTTACCGGTAACATTTCTATTGACGTATGGCAAAAAATTTGTGTTTATAAGTTACCGGTAACGTTAAAAATATCGTTGCATTGGCTTTGGGAGGAGCTGCCATGAACACAATCCAGTCCGGATTGTTTTTCGACAACATCGTAAAATCGTTTGGGGGAACTCATGCGTTGCGGGGTGTGTCGATGCATGTGGATCGTGGCGAAATCGTTGCCCTTCTTGGAGAAAACGGGGCAGGTAAATCTACGCTCATCAAAGTGCTTGGAGGTATCCATACGCCAGACTCTGGTGAGGTTCGTATTGATGGCGTTTCCTATGTTCATAAACCCGGTGATGTAAAACATCGCCAGGCTGTTGCTTTCATTCACCAGGATCTTGGTTTGATTGAGTGGATGAGCGTTGCAGAAAACATGGCGCTTGCTCAGGGCTTTGAAAGAAAGGCCGGGTTGATCAATTGGGGCGCTGCCAACATCCGTGCCAAGGAAGCGCTTGAAAAAGTCTCCTGTGATTTTGACCCCACCACCAGGGTCTCTGATCTCAGTCGAACGGAAAAATCCTTGGTCGCAATTGCTCGCGCTTTGGCGGTGGATTGTGACTATTTGGTTTTGGATGAGCCGACAGCCAGTCTTCCAGCCAATGAAGTTGAGAAGCTGTTTTCCGCACTGCGCCCATTGAAAGAAAAAGGTGTTGGCATGATTTATGTCAGCCATCGTCTCGATGAGATCTTCAAAATTGCTGACCGTGTATCGGTTTTGAGAGATGGCAATCTGGTGGGCATGCGTGATGTTGCCCACACCACTCCAGAAGAACTGGTAAGTCTGATCGTTGGTCGCAAAGCACGGGATATCAAGCGACCCAAGCTTGATACGGGCAAGACGATGTTGAAAGTGTCAGAGCTTTCAACCGGCTCGGTTGGTCCGGTGAACTTTGAGATCCACAATGGCGAGGTTGTTGGCCTGGTTGGTTTGCGAGGCGCAGGACATGAGGAAATCAGCCGTTGTCTCTTTGGCGAGCTTAACCATGAAGGAAGCGTTGTTCTCGATGGTAATAACCCTGATCTAACTTCGCCTCGCGCAGCCATGAAATCAGGCATCGGACTGGTAGCAAGGGACCGCGTGGTTGAGTCCATCGCACCATCTCTCTCTATCCGGGAAAATGCATATCTGAACCCGGAAGCAACGGGCCGTTCTCCCTTGTCATTCATGTCAACGCAAACCGAAGAAGCATCTGCAATCAAAATGGGTAATGAGTTGGGGCTTTCTCCAAACGACCCGACTTTGGCAATTGAAGCGCTGTCGGGTGGCAATCAGCAGAAAGTTATTGTGGGTCGCTGGCTCGCAACCGGTCGTAAATTGCTGATAGCAGAGGATCCCACCGCCGGAGTTGATGTGGGGGCCAAAGCAGAAATCTATGCACTGCTGTTTGAGGCGCTTGCGCGCGGTATGGGTGTTTTGGTGGTCTCTACAGATTTTGAAGAGATAGCCAATATTTGCCATCGGGCAATTGTGTTCAGTCGTGGCCAAGTGGTTGGCGAAATCAGCGGTACCGCTCTCTCAACAGAAACTCTTATTCAGGCAGCTTCCGCAGGTGAAGCCAATATTCCAGTTCAAGGCGAGTTAGAAAATGCAGTCTCTTGAATCAAATGCACTAGAGCCCACAAAGGCTGAGTTACGTGAGTTGAGTTTCGGACAGAAACTCACTCGTTTGGCGCCCACATATGGGCTCGTCATACTTACAGTTGCGCTTCTGTTGCTCTTTTCGATTTTGCTGCCGGATACATTTCCGACAATGCTGAATTTGCGGGCGATTATTTCTGACAAGGCGATCATCGCAATCCTTAGTCTTGCAGCGATGATTCCAATGGCGGCGGGGCGAATTGATCTGACGGTTGGTTACGGAATTGTGCTCTGGCATATCCTCGCAATATCTTTGCAGACACTGTACGGAATTCCGTGGCCAATGGCGATTTTGATCGTTGTTGTTCTTGGCGCGATCGTCGGCTTTCTGAACGGCCTTTTGGTTGAGATTGCAAAAATTGACTCATTTATTGCCACTCTTGGAACAGGGACAGTCCTGTACGCCTTGGCATTGGCGCACACTGGTGGCCGCCAAATGGTCGGAGTTTTGCCGGAAGGCTTTTATGCGGTAAACGGCACGTTTGTATTCGGGTTACCAATTACAGGTTTCTATGTTTTGGCAATCACAATCGCGATGTGGCTGATTCTGGAATATACGCCCGTCGGTCGATATTTATACGCTATTGGTGCCAATCAACGTGCGGCCGAACTTAATGGTATTCCGACTCGAAAATATGTCATTGGCGCTTTTGTAACCTCAGGGTTGATGACAGCGATTGCAGGAGTTTTGCTGGCATCCAAGCTAAGGATCGGTCAGGCAAGTGTAGGTCTCGAGTTCTTGCTGCCAGCGCTTGTGGGCGCGTTCTTGGGATCAACAACCATCAAACCGGGACGGGTAAATGTTTGGGGCACCATGGTGGGTGTGGCCATTCTCGCAATCGGAATTTCCGGCATTCAACAATTCGGCGGCTCATTCTGGGTCGAGCCCATGTTTAACGGCGTCACATTGCTTGTTGCAATTGGCATCGCCGGTTACGCGCAGCGTCGCAAGGGTGCTGCAAAGAAATAGCTTAATCAGTACAACGGAGGAAACCATGCTTAAGCGAACATTTTTGAAGTCACTACTGGCAGGATCAATTCTTGCTTCAACAGGACTGTCATTGGCATTTGCCGACGACCACGCAAAATTCGACGGTCCTACATCTGGTCCAAAGGCTGCTGCAGACAAAACGATTGTTGTCCTAGCTGGGGATCTTAAAAACGGCGGTATTCTCGGTGTTACCAATGGCGTTGAGGAAGCGGCTGCGAAAATCGGCTGGACCGTTCGTGTGCTTGATGGTGCAGGCTCCGTTCAGGGACGTACTGCTGCATTTGGTCAGGCAATGGCGTTGAAACCAGACGGGCTTATTATCAACGGCTTTGATGCTGTTGAACAGCAGGCAGCTTTGGAGCAAGTGCAAACTGCAAAAATTCCAATGGTTGCATGGCACTCAGGTCCAAAGATTGGTTGTGACGCGCCCGGAGGGATTTTTGCGAATGTGTCTACAGATGCAATGACAGTTTCTGAGCGCGCAGCTGAATGGGCTGTAGGCGATGCGGGTGGCAAACCTGGCGTGGTGATTTTTACCGATTCCACGTATCAGATTGCGATCGACAAGGCTGATCGCATCAAGCAGAAAATCGAAGAAATGGGTGGTACGGTTCTCGAGTATGTCGATACGCCAATCGCCGACACATCCAACCGTATGGGACCACTAACGACTAACTTGCTTCAAAAGTATGGTGCCAAGTGGACGCATGCACTTGCGATCAATGACATCTACTTCGATTTTATGGGTCCTGCGCTAGCCGCAGCTGGAATTCAGGGCGATGGATCACCAAAGGCAGTTGCTGCTGGTGACGGTTCTGAATCCTCTTTCCAACGCATTCGCACAGGCCAGTACCAGTCCATTACCGTTGCTGAACCACTCAACCTTCAAGGTTGGCAATTGGTTGATGAACTCAACCGCGCCATTCAGGGCGAAGCTTGCTCTGGTTACGTGACGGCGCCAGCTGTTGTGGATCAGGCAGGTGCCAAGGGCATGGGCGATAGCAACCAGTTCGACCCCGACAATGGTTATCGGGAAGCCTACGCAAAAATCTGGGGCAAGTAGGACCCGATTTGGAAGCAGGGTGCAGCGCGCATCCTGCTTCTAAATAAATTACTGACTTTGCATAAACGCAAATTAGGGAGGCAACATGAACAAGCAAAATCAAATTGCAGATGACAAAAAACCTGTGGTTGCGATGCACGGGATTACCAAGCGGTTTGGTGGCGTGGTCGCCTTGGATGGTGTTGATCTCTCAGCCTATGCCGGTGAGGTTCTGGCAATCGTCGGTGACAATGGTGCTGGCAAGTCTACGCTGATCAAAATCCTGACTGGGGTATATCAACCAACCCAGGGGCAAATTACGCTGGATGGGAAACCCTTCGTGATGGGTAATCACTCTGATGCGATTGCTGCTGGTATCGATGCGGTTTATCAGAACCTTGCGATTGCAGATCATCTGACACCTGCTGAAAATCTGTTTCTTGGTTCGGAACTTACTTCAAGCCTGATGGGCATGACAGTTTTGAATAACAAGCGAATGAAGGAAGAAGCAGCACGCGTGTTGAAAGACCGCTTGGGTGTGCAGTTAAAGAGCATGGATGTTGCAACCGAAAGCCTTTCAGGTGGACAACGTCAGGCTGTTGCAATCGCCAGAGCTGTTCGACATGACAATCTGCGCGTCCTCGTCATGGATGAACCGACAGCGGCATTAGGTCCGCAGGAAACAGCCAGAACGCTGCAGCTCATTAAGACGCTCCGTGACCAGGGGCTGATCGTTATTGTGATCTCTCACTCTCTCGATGATGTATTCGAGATTTCTGATCGTATCCATGTTCAACGACGGGGCAAGTGTGTGGGCGTCGTTAAAACCAGTGAAACAACAAATGAAGAAGTGCTCGGCATGATCGTCGGTGCCAAGCAGGCGGCATGAGGATTGAAACATGACCAATAGTGAAATGACAAATCCAACGCCGATCGAAGAACCTAAGACGCTTGCAACCAAGCTTGAGCCTTATGTGAGCTTTATCGGGCCCATGGCAATGATCCTGGCGATTGGCTTGTTTATGGCCATTGCGGAACCAGCCCGATATTTCCGTTTTTCCAACATCAACCAGATATTGTTGGATGCTGCACTATACATGCCAATGGCGATGGCGATGACTTTTGTGATCACGCAACGGGGCATCGATCTTTCGATTGGCTCGGTTGCCGCACTATCGGCAATTATTATGGCTTTTTTGATCAAGCAGTATGGATTTCCAGCGCCCGTTGCAGCTTTGATAGCGCTTTCTCTGGGGGCCTTGATGGGGCTGATCAATGGCCTTGTGATTACAAAGTTTAAAGTGCCTGACCTGATTGGCACTCTTGCAATGGATCTCGTTTATCGCGGGTTTGCGCTCGTAATAGCGAAAGGTCTCGTTCTCGCGCGGTTCCCCGACATGGTTACAGAAATCGGCCGTGGGCAAGCGCTATATTTCATTCCGACGCCGGTCGTAATTGGCCTTATTACATTGGCGATTGGCTACTATGTACTGACCAGCACTCATTTTGGTCGTTACACAATTGCAATTGGTTCAAACCCGGAAGCTTCAGAGATGACGGGCGTCGATGTCGACCGCCACCGGATCTATGCATATGTATTGATGGGTACGATGGCGGCGCTTGCCGGTATCATGCTGATGGGCAAACTAAATGCCATTCAGGCAACATCAGCGCCTTATTTCAATCTCCATGTGATTGCTGCAGTTGTCGTGGGTGGCACTTCGCTCTTCGGCGGTCGTGCTTCGATCATCGGTTCGCTTGCCGGCGTGTTGCTGCTGTCAATGATGATCAATGCACTTGTGACGCTGCGGATAGAGTTTTTCTGGCAGTCTGTTGCTTCCGGTGTCGTGATCATCTTCTCTGTGGCGTTGTACACATGGCTACAGAAAAAAGATCGCGATGGCAGCGGTGGTCTCTCCGCAATCCTCGCGAACCCGACAAATTCCAAAACATTTCGACTTGCCGTGTTGATTATCGGCATCCTGATTGCGCTTCTCGCGATTGGTGCCGGTTTCTCTGGCGAGGTGAAGCCAAGCGGTTAAGCGGAAGCATTTCGTTTGAACGCTGAACCTAACTGTGACTGTTCCAAAAGGGAGGAAAAAATGAAGCAGATAATAAAATATGGATTACTAGCAGCGGCCATGTCCGTTTGTGCACCAGCATTTGCAGCTGATAAACTTCCACTGAAAGAATTGGAAGGAATCGCAGATCGCGATCACTGGTTGCCTGGTGAAGTGAACAAGGATGGCGCTCTTGAAGCATTGCAAAATGCGACAGCGGAAACTGCAAAACCATTCACCGGATCGCTTGAAAAGCCATTGCAGATTGCGTTGATCTACCCGTCCGCAGACACTTCAGATTTCTGGGCAAGAAATTATCTCGCCATGACGAAGCGGTTGGAAGAACTCAAAATTCCATTTGAAACGACTGAATTTGCAAGTCGTCAGATCGAGCATTCGCTGCAGGGCACTTATGCTTCGCAAGTGGATCAAGATGCGGATCAATATGATTTCGTTATTTTTGGTCCGTCCGAACTGGCGATTCAAGGCGACAACATTGAAAAGCTTGCAAAGAATGATGACCTGACCACGTTCGTATGGGCGTTTCACACACCGCTGAAGTACTTTGAAAAGCAACCTGCGGTCTGGTTCGATTTCTCATCTGCTTACGGTGCGCTCAAGATTTGCGATTATATGGTAGAGCGGCTTGGCAAGGATGTCACTTACGCAATGAACCGTGGTATTCCTGGTATTACGGATAATCAGCGGTCGGGCGACTTCAAGGACTGCGTTGCAGAGAAAGGCAACTGGAACGTGGTATACGAGCACTATGGCGAGTATCAGCGCGAAGGTGGCTTTGAAGGCACTCAGCTGATTTTGCAGAGCTACCCGGAAGCAACTGTAATTCACAATGCGAATACAGCTATGTCCATGGGTTCTGTTGAAGCTCAGAAAGCAGTTGGAAAAGAAAAAGAAATTTTCTCAACTGGATGGGGTGGTACAGGTCTTGAACTTGAAGCCATTCGCGCTGGCGAATTGGACGCCACTCCGATGCGCATGGGTGACGATGTTGGTGCAGCGACTGCTGAAGCCATCAAGGCACATCTTGAAGGACGAGAGGGTGAACTGCCACTTGTATTCCTAGGTCGTATTACAGTCGCTCATGACAAGATGAGCGTCGAAGAAATCGACAATCTTGAAAAAGAAGCCTTCCGTTTCTCAGGCGTTGGCGCTCTAGAGCGTTAAGTCCTCCCAAGGAAGGAAGAAGGGCGCAAAATGGCGCCCTTCTTTTTGATTTTGAACTAGTAGACTCTTCTCGAGGCAAAAATGACAAAACCTCATATGCTTACGTTTGATACATACGAGACTTGGGATATTGGTCCCATGGAGAGCGAGTATGTCCTCCATCAAATTCCTGATAGCGGACAGGTGAGTGATCTAAGCGAAGAGGTTCGTAACCAGATTAAAGCGATCGCTTTTAAAGGACATTCTTACCTTAGTTCAGAAATGATTGATGCGCTGCCCAACCTTGAGATAATTGCGAATTATGGTGTTGGCTACGATACCATTGACGTACCGCACGCAACTACCAAAGGCATTCCGGTTACCAATACACCAGATGTTTTGACTGATGATGTGGCGGATCTTGCCGTGGGATTGGTGATAGCCAAATCACGTGACATTGTGGGTGCTGCAAAATATGTCACTTCAGGCGATTGGGCTGAAAAAGGAAATTATTTACTCCAAACCAAAGTGTCCGGCAAAAAAGTGGGCATTGTTGGATTGGGCAGGATTGGCCGTTCAGTTGCTGAACGTTTGCAGCCGTTTAACATGGACATTCATTACTACGCCCGCTCAGCTAAGATTACACCAGGTTGGACTCATCATGACGATATTTGCGCAATGGCAAACATTGTCGATATCCTGATCATCTGCTTGTCCGGCGGCCCTGACACAAAAGGCATGGTAGACAAGGCTGCCTTGGAAGCGCTTGGCTCGGAAGGGTTGCTTGTCAATGTGTCGCGAGGAACAACCGTTGATGAGGAGGCACTGCTTGATGCTTTGGAAAATCGAACAATTGCAGGCGCAGCGCTTGATGTTTTCCTGAAAGAACCAAACATCAATCCGCGTTTTTTGAAACTAGACAATGTTCTTCTTCAACCACACCAATCATCCGGTACCGTCGAGACCAGAAAGGTTATGGGTCAATTGCAGCGAGACAACCTCGCCGCGCACTTTGCGGGCAAGCCGCTTTTGACACAGGTGAACTAATCAAACACTTTTTATGAATTCAAGAGAAAGACGATAGTATGCAGATTGCTTTGGTAACAGGTGGTGGTTCCGGGATTGGTCGTGCCTGCGCGCAGACTTTGGCGAAGAACGGGTTTCA
>JASJDO010000143.1 GCA_030065115.1 Rhizobiaceae bacterium
GTAAAACGGCGCCTCACGGGCGCCGTATCAATTTTTCTGAATCAAATGAATCACATCAGGCGATTTTTTCAAGCAAGGGCTGAAGAGCCGGGTCTACATGGTCTGCTTCTTCCTTGATATAAGCCAGAAGTGCCTTTTCATTCTCATGTAGCACGCCATCACGACCAATACGCTCCGAGAGCCACTGGGCTTCTGACTGGGTTACCGGCTCAGCTGTGATGGCTTCCAATTCGTCTTCGCGATTACGTTGGCGCCAAGCTTCGTTCATGATGTTGGTGTTGTCCTGAAACGCTTCTGACCATCCGCCATTGCGCATCAATTCGCCAACGGATGAAAGCGAGCGTGAAAGAAATCCTGCCACATCAGTCTTGTTTTCTTCATCCAGCCACTCCTCGCGACGCAATGCCACTTCGCGAGATACCGACGCATAGCCCGACGCCATCATGAGAAATGCCGCAACTGCCTTGACAAACACGTCGTTCCACTCAGGGTGATTTTCAGCCTCGCTGGTACGATCGTTCAAATCGAACAGTACATCCACTTCAGCTTGCGAAATTCTAATCTGCCCATCGGCACCAACTGCATACATGATACGGCGGATCATTTTCGCTTCAGGCTGGCCAATAACGCCCGGTCTAAGTTTCTGATTGTTAAGCAACACGCCATTTCCTTCAACCACTGCCGTCGACACTTCCTTCAGAGCAAAGGCAGCCAGGTTTTCGGGAACAGAATGTGCGCGTTCGATGATTTTTACGAGAAGCTCAAGCTCGGTGCAGCTCTTGACGTGACCATCTTTTGAAATGCGATCCATAAGCCACATGGCATTTGTAGCACTGACGTAGCCATGAGGTTTTGCCTGATTGACGCAATAATCAACCATTGCTTCAACGAAAAAGGTTTGCCATTCGGGGCACGTTTCTTCGGCAGCATCGTTTAGGGCAAATATACCGTCTGCCTCGGCAAGTGAAACGATCATGTCATCGAAAACTTCTCGGCGAAGTCTGATGACATCCTCAGCACCAATTCTATTTTTTGCATTCAGAAAAAGACGAAAATCCATTGCCCTACCCTTGCATTCAGTCCCGAACTTCCAGAACCGTAGCAACAGAGGTTTGAAAATTAGCGAAGGCTTATGGTTACTGAACCGTTAAAGGTGTTGACGGCTATCCGGCACTGGCTTCCCGTTTCTCAAGCTGTTTTTCGCGCAAGAAAATGTAAACGCCTGAGCTAATGATAATCAGGATACCAATCCATTTGGTCAGGTCGGGGAACTCGCCAAACAAAACGAGACCAAAAATCGTGGCGCTGACAATCTCGATATACTGAAAAGGGGCAAGAATCGAGGCCGGAGCCATGGAAAAGGCGATTACGATCAGCATGTGAGAAGCAACAGCGAACAGGCCGATACCAAGCAGCAATGCCCATGCACGATTTTCGGTAGGCAGCGAGAGGCTGAAATCTTCCAACCCCAACGGCGTTGCCACTGCTAAAATCGCTCCGCAGATAACCACACCGCCGATACCGGCGAAAAACTGCATGATCAACGGATCATCATTGCCGCCGGATACCCGCGTCAGGATGAGGTAAATTGAAAAGAGAAAAGCAGTGCACAATGGCAGGAGCGAAACGACACCGAACAACTCATAGCTCGGACGTATCACAATGATTGCCCCGCCGAACCCGATCAGCGCCGCCAGTATTCTGCGCCAGCCCACTTTTTCGCCCAGAAACGCAGCTGACATCAACATGACAATCAAGGGTTCGACAAAGAAAACCGAAATCGCATCCGCCAATGGCATGTATTTGAGCGCCGTAAAAAACAGCATCGCGGCCAAACCCATGATCATGCCACGCAGGATGTTCAGTTTTGATATGTAGAGCGGCAGAGCTCTTGTACTCCAGGCAAAAACAAGGAATACAAACAGAAACAGGGTTTGGACAAAAAAACGACCGAATGTGACAGTTGCAGGGCTGACGTCAAACTGGGTGGCCAGCATCTTGGCGATAGCATCCATTACTGGTGCAAATATCATCGCAGCCACCATGATCGCCATGGCGCGAGCGATCTGATTGTCGTTATTGCCGCTTATCAAGCCCTGTCCCGCCGTTACACCGAAGTGAAAAGATTATGCGCCGCTTCAAAATCCGTCCAGCGCTGTTTGCGACGCTCAGCGGCCTCATAATCTTCGCCCCATTGGCTGATATTCCAATCTTCATCCACATGCGCTGCATTCCATGCTGCATCGACGTCCAGAAACTGCTCGGCAAGTGCCAGTGCAATGAGCGCAGAGCCTGAAAGCGATGTGAACGTATGAACGCAAGCAAGCTTGAATGGGTCTTCGTGCTTTTTCAGAGTATTGCCGAATGCAACAATCGCTTCTTTCGGCTGGCTAACGTGCATGATGCCCTCAGCCAGTTCAAAGCGTGCACCGACTGCTTCATCGGCCCAATCAAGGATGGGATCCCAATGTTTTCGTTGTGCCTCAATCAACCCTTCAGGCCCGTCTGCGCGGTAACACAGGAGGTCGGAAGACGCGTAACGAACAATGTCTTCCATGACTGCCTGTGCTTCGTTTGCCACACCATCCACAGCAGTGTTCGCCAGACGTGTCACAGGCATCTTCAATGGGTTTATTTCGTCTTCGATGGCGTCCCATTCATTGGCAACCAGTTGTGCTGAGGCTTCTGTGGGCAGAAACAGGTTCGCCCTACCCGGCGTTTTCACCACTCTTCCATCAAGTTCCACACCAAAAGAGGCGTCCGCCCCTACCACATTCACTGTTTTGTAGAACCGTTTTGGAAAATTTGGTTTGTCCTGTCCACGGTTAGCTTTGCCAGGACCAATATCACCGCGCTCTACTGCGCCTTCAGCATCTTCAAGAATGTCACGCATGGCATGTTCCGGTTTTCATGATTCAATTCAGTAACTTAAATCTTCATCTTCAGCATCTGATTCATCCAGTGCCAGAAGGTTGAATGTCTGCACCATATGCGGTGGCAGCGGCGCTTTGACGTCCAATACCCCTCCGTTTGGATGGGGAATTCTGATCCGCCGCGCATGCAGGTGCAATTTTTTCTGCACGCCACCAGGAAACTCCCAATTCTCTATGTCAAAATACTTTGGATCACCAATGATCGGATGACCAAGGTGTTGAGTATGAACACGCAATTGGTGCGTCCGACCGGTTACAGGTTGTAGTTCCAACCATGAGAGATTTTGCCCCGCCTGATCGATCACACGATATTTGGAAACTGCATGGTCTGCATCCGGTTCTCCGTGTTTGGCAACACGCATCCTGTCTCCATCCGGAGTTCGTTCTTTCACCATCCAGGTAGAAATCTGCCCGTCCCGCTTGCGTGGAACGCCCTTACAGATTGCCCAATAGGTTTTTTCTGTATCGCGGTGACGGAAGGATTTCGTCAGTTCTGCCGCTGCACCACGCGTACGGGCGACAACCAGAATTCCCGATGTGTCGCGATCGATGCGGTGAACCAACCTTGGCTTTTCGCCTTTTTGACTACGCATGGATTCGAGCATGGAATCAACATGTCGGTTAACACCGGAGCCGCCCTGTACCGCTAAACCTGCAGGCTTGTTGAAAACCAAGACCTTCTTGTCTTCATGCAAGAGCATGGCTTGCAGGACATCATAGTCGCCACGGTCACGAATTGTGTTGCGCGTCAGCGGTTGCCCTACCGCCATGGTGGTCACTTGAGGCGGCAACCTGACCGCCTGACCGGTCGCAATACGTGTATCAGATTTGGCACGGCTACCATCCAGGCGAATTTGCCCGGACCGCAGAAGCTTTTGCAATTGACCAAACGCAAGCCCCGGAAAATGCAGTTTGAACCAACGGTCCAAACGCATCCCAGCTTCATCTGCTTCAACAATCTTGTTCTGAATAGCACTCATTGGCGCATCCTTACAGGAATGCGCGTCCAAACCAAAGCCCTATGAAGAGCGCGAGGATGGAAATTAGTACACTTGCCGCAACATATCCAAACGCTGGCATCATGGCACCGCGCTCCACCATGTTCGCCACATCGAGCGAGAAGGCAGAAAAGGTTGTAAAACCGCCCAAAATCCCCGTGGCAAAAAACATCCTTAATTCGTTGGAGCCACCGCGTTTGACAAGCCAGGCAATAAACAACCCCATCACCAGCGACCCAAATATATTTACAAATAGGGTACCCCAGGGAAACGCAGGTCCAAGCAAACGCAGTGCCCCAAGTCCTGCCAGATGTCGAGCGGCGGCACCTATTCCACCCCCAAGAGCTACGAGTAAAACATGGCTCATAATTAGCTCCGCTCTTTCCGCAAGCGATCCCAGTACTCGAGCCGTTTGATAATATCGCGTTCGAAACCCCTTTCCACCGGCTCATAATAAGTCTCGCGATCCATTTGTTCCGGGAAATAGTTCTGACCTGAGAACCCATCCGGCTGGTCATGGTCATAGCGATAGCCATCGCCATACCCCTGCTCTTTCATGAGCTTGGTTGGCGCATTCAGGATATGACGCGGTGGCAACAGCGAGCCATTTTCTCGCGCTGATTGTTTTGCCTTCTTAATCGCCACATGCACGGCATTGGATTTTGGCGCGGATGCCAGATAGACACAGGCTTGCGCGAGGGCGCGGTCACCCTCTTCTGGCCCCAGAAAATCAAATGCCTGGACTGCTGCCATAGTCACTGGAAGCGCTTGCGGATCAGCATTCCCAATATCCTCACTCGCCATCACAACCAATCGCCGCCCAATGAACCGACGATCCTCACCAGCCTCCATCATGCGCGCAAGATAGTAAAGCGCCGCGTCGGGATCAGAACCGCGAACGGATTTATGCAGAGCGCTGATGAGGTTGTAATGGCCATCTTGCCCCTTGTCATAAATCGGAGCGCGGCGCTGCAGAACTTCCTGAAGCGCTTCGGCAGAAAGCACTTCACTTTCCTTTGCCACACGCCAGATTTCCTCCGCCAGGGAAATGATCGCCCTGCCATCGCCATCTGCCATTCGAATGAGCGAGGCTCTTGCGCCTTCATCAAGCGGGAGTGTGCTATTCTCCAGTTCCTCCGCTCGTTCCAACAATTTTGCGAGACTCTGTTCATCATGAGATTTGAAAGTCAGTACAGTAGAGCGGGATAACAGCGCTGCATTCAATTCAAAAGATGGATTTTCCGTTGTCGCACCGACCAGCACAATGGTTCCATCTTCCATGACAGGCAAAAAGCTGTCTAGCTGTGCCTTGTTGAAGCGATGAATCTCGTCAACAAACAGAAGTGTTTTCTTGCCGGTTGAACGATGAACTTTTGCCGCTCCGAACACTTTTTTCAGGTCAGCAACACCGGAGAATATAGCAGAAACCTGAACAAATTTTAGATCACCAGTACCAGCCAGTAACCGCGCAACAGTCGTCTTGCCCGTGCCCGGGGGACCCCAGAAGATCATGCTGCCCAAGGACCCTGACGATATCATTCGGGAGATCGTACCATCGGGTCCGGTCAGATGCTCCTGCCCTACAACCTCGTCCAGAGATTTTGGCCGCAGTCGTTCGGCCAGCGGAGACAGGCCCTCTATGGTTTCAGTATCAGCAGCAAACAGGTCACCCATGTTTTCGCACTACCGGGTGTATTGGCGGAAGAACCCGCCATTGCGGTCAAGAACATACTCCCTGCCTTGGCGCTCGATTTCAAATATCCAGCGGCGCCCACCTTCTTGAAGAATAGGCTCCACATCTGCGACCCGATTGACGGGCACTTGGTTGATTGCGCGAATTATATCGCCAGGCCTGATGCGATTGGCAGATGCCGGTGAACCACGCTGCACAGACATCACTACAACGCCCTCCTTGTCTGCGGGAAGTTTGATGCGCTGCGTCAATGCAGGCGAAAGATTGGCGACCACCGCGCCACCCAGGGCTGAGCGTGCCGGCATTTCGGTTTCATTGGCGGGGACTGTTTCCGGCGCAAGCATCAGCTCGATCTCGCGTTCAACCTCACGACCTCGGCTAAGCACATTGAAACTTGCAAGATTGCCAATGCCAACCGTTGTCAGACGATAATCCAATGCGTTGATGTGCGGTATATTGCTGCCGTTTACGCCAAGAATGACGTCCCCGATTCTGATGCCAGCTTGATCGGCAGGTCCGCCATCTACCACACCCACGACCAATGCACCACGCGGGCGCGCCATTCCCAAGCTTTGCGCGATTTCAGCTGAAACGGGCTGGAAGGTCGCACCGATCCATGGGCGACGCAGCGTATCTCCCGTTTCAGACGAACTGATCGCGACCCGCACCATGTTGGAGGGAATTGCGAACCCGATGCCATTGGAACCGCCAGAACGGGAATAAATCGCTGTGTTGATACCGATCAACCGGCCTTGCATATCGATCAACGCACCTCCCGAATTACCCGGATTGATCGCGGCATCCGTTTGCAGGAAAAATCCGAAATCGCTGACGCCGCTGGTTGATCTGGCTACGGCAGAAATAATGCCGCTGGTGACGGTTTGACCCACGCCAAAAGGGTTTCCAATCGCCAATACAAGGTCGCCGACTAGTGCTTCTTCTGAATCACCGATTTCTATTGCCTGAAAAATATCGCCTTCGTCCACTTTCAAAATGGCAAGGTCAGAGGCTTCATCTTTCAAAATAATCGCAGCTTCATATTCACGCCCATCAGCAAGCGCGATTTTTACCTCGTCTGCATCCTTGATCACATGGTGATTGGTCACCACAACGCCATCGGTTGAAACGATTACGCCGGAACCCAGCGAATTCTGGTTGCGGGGCTGTGCGCGTCTGCCGAAAAAGCGCTCAAAGAATGGATCGCCCGCAAATGGTGACGTTCTCGCTGGACGCCGAGCGGCATAGACATTCACAACTGAACCTGAGACCTGCTTGACAAGCGGCGCAAACGACAGCTGTATCTCTGCCCGGCTTGAAGGCACCTGCAGAACCTGCGCTTCACTGCCCGTATTGTCCCCTCGCCGCAGAAGCTGGTCCAAGGCCTTGTCGAACAAACCATCCTGCTGTTGGGCATTTACCAGACCAGCGGATGAAACCGCTGTCGCAAGAAGTATCAAACCGATCTGGAGGTATTTGAGCATGGAGATAGAGTTTCCCGGTACGTTTCTTTCATCTTACAGAAACGAAATAGGAACTAACAACCTGAAACTCAATCTTGAACAGGAACTATTCAGCAGGTGCTATTACCTGTGACGGACGGATATAGCGATCCTGCAACACTTCGGAGACAAGGCCGGTCGAGTAGCCTCGCGTAATATGCGCGGCATTTCGATAATCTGGGTTCTCCATCAAGCGCTTGTGGAGTGCCGGAAGATTGTAAAACGGCACGCCCGGATAAAGATGATGCTCACTGTGATAATTCACGTTGTGTGGGCCGAAAAACGCCCGTTCCCACCAATATGGCAATACGGTCCGCGTTCCACCCTCAAGCGTTGAATAATCCATGCCGGAAAAATGCTCGGCAACGCCGCGCACATAATTAAACGCAAAGAAGAATGTAAAATACGGCACTACCCAATACAGCAGGAAGCCCTGCCAGGTTCCGGTGAACCCGATGATCAGTCCAACCACGGCGTAAAATCCAAGCCGGGCAAATACGTAAGAACGCGTGGTTGTGTCAGAAATCTTTTTCAGATGCAGTGATTTGATGTCATACACCGATGTAATTGCGGCTGCGTATCCCAACAGGCTGGTAATCAAGAACCAGACATTCATCGGGAACTTGTAGGTTTTCATGGTCTGGCGCGGCACAAAATCCGGATCTTTGTCCGTATTCGTATGGAAGTGATGCTCCATATGCGTGGTGCGATAGCTGTTGACGGTGATCAGGATGGGCCAAGCAAGGAAAATATCGCCAATCCACTCACTCAACACCTTGTTTTTCAGAAACCGGTGATGGGCAAAATCGTGGTTCATCACAGCCAGTGCATGCTGACGACCCGCAATGATTGCAATCGAAGCGATGTAAACAAGCCAGCTCTGCGACCAGACGGAAACCGAAATGGCTACAATAATAACTGCCCAGTTAAATGCTATGCCCAATGCAGTTTTGTGAGGTGAAAGCACACTCAGCGCTTTCAGCTCTTCGCGTGGAATATAGTTTGGATTTGCCATCTACCGCCCCGTAATCGCAACCAATTCTATGGTTAAATATCGGTTACCCGGCACATTTTATCAAGCACTAGCCTCGGATATGCTTAATTTGCCGCATAGGATCATAAACTATGTTACTGGCGTCATAGTCGGACTTGATCCGACTATCCACGCACAAGTAGATGCCAATGGGATCAGCAAAATTGCAATCAGCATACCCCGGAAATCCATCCGTTCCACAGGTCAGAAGCGCCGTCAGCTAT
>JASJDO010000019.1 GCA_030065115.1 Rhizobiaceae bacterium
GTTGGTCAGTCCAGCAGCGGTTTTCCTGGCAGGCGCTGCAATGGCGCTTTGTTCACTGCTCCTGGCGAGGTTAGTACCGATCACCCCGCAACCCGGTCACGAAGTTGTTTGGCAAAGTCAGCCTGCGAATTCTTGACTGTATCGGGACAGTTGGCCCACAATCTGCCCAGAACCCTAAATGTAGCGAGGACGAAACGAAATGAACCAAGTGCTCAAAAAGACAAGTATTGTCTTGGCGCTGGGGTTCTTGTCTGCGTGTACTGCGTTCGGGGAGCGAACTCTTGTGAGCGTTGGATATTACACCGTCAGTGGCGATACGTTTTCCGAACTTGATCAGGAAATTAAGCTACATGGACCCAATGTTCTGGGCGTCGGGGATGCCCTCGCCTCAACGGATTTAAAGATGGTCCCTGACATTCGCTATTCCAGAACGTCCAATGGCTGCGAAATCACCAATGCTCGCATCCGCGTCAACGCACGTGTGACCCTGCCTCGGCATAGCAATGAGCGCAGATTGAAAGCGGAACTCGCAAACGCATGGACGAATTTGTCTGAATATGCCCGCGTTCATGAAGCTGTGCATCTGGTGATCGCAGATCGCTATGCGCTCAAAATTGAGGATGCAGTCAAAGAACTGGATAATCGGGAAAGCTGCGACCAGTTGCGCGCAGACGTTGAAAGTGAATTTTCTCGTCTGTTTGAGGAGCATCATAAGGAACAATTGGCGTTTGATGCATCAGAGAAAATTCGCATCCGCAAGCTCTTGGCCGAAAACAGAAGAGAACGCGCCAGCTAGTCAAAATCCTTGCCAATATCCCAGCCTATTTCGGATTTAGAGCGATCATAGCGTTTACGACATGTTTCTTGTCGCCCAATACTCTTGAACCAATACCGATCATGCCGTATTGCGCCTTCAGAAATTTTGGAGCGCAACATGGCAAACGAACATAATAACACTGTGGTCAAATCATGGGACGAATGGTCCCCCCTTAAGCACGTCATCGTCGGCGTCGCTGATGGCTGCATGATCCCCCCATCAGAGCCAGCTCTTGATGCAAAGGTCCCGGAAGACAGCGACATGAAAGGTCAATGGGGGCCTAGGACGCAAGAAACCGTCGACAAGGCAAACGAACAGCTAGATAATTTTGCCAGAGAACTTGAGAAACGCGGCGTTCGTGTGGACCGCCCAACTCCGATTGATTTCTCACAACCCGTATCAACACCTGATTGGGATAATCCATCTTCATTTGGATGCATGCCACCCCGTGATGTCATTCTGACTGTGGGCAAGGAGATGTTGGAAGCAACCATGTCCTATCGATGCCGGTTTTTCGAATATCTCTGCTATCGCCCGCTCATACAAAAATATTTCGAAGAGGACCCGGATTTCAGACATACCTCGGCGCCAAAACCGCGAATGACTGATGCTTCTTACCGCAAAGATTATCTCGCAGACACGATTGGTGTCGAAAAGCGGCTTGAATGGACCGCCGAGAAGTTTTTCGTCACGACTGAAGAAGAACCACTATTTGATGCTGCTGACGTGTTGCGGTTTGGCAAAGACCTGATCGTTCAGCACGGTTTCACAACAAATCTAAAGGGCATTGACTGGCTTCGCCGTCACTATCCCGATCATCGTGTTCGTGCGGTAAACTTTCCTGGTGACCCTTATCCAATTCACATTGACGCGACGTTTACACCAATTCGTCCGGGCCTGATCATCAACAATCCAGACCGCAGGCTCCCCGATGATCAACGTGAATACTTCCACAAAAATGACTGGGAGATCGTCGATGCGGCAAGGCCTGCTCACAATACCCCACCACCACTGTGCTATTCATCCGTCTGGCTATCCATGAATGTGTTGATGATCGACGAAAAAACCGTTTGTGTAGAAGCATCCGAAGTCAATCAAATGGAACAGTTTGATAAGTTGGGGCTTGAGGTTGTTCCAATCCCGTTCCGGGATGCATATGCGTTCGGTGGCGCACTGCATTGCGCAACGACTGATGTCTATCGTGAGGGTGACTTCACCGACTATTTCCCAGTCCAGTAAACACAAAAAAGCCGCCAATTATTTGGCGGCATATTTGCATTTTATCATTTAAATTCAAAACGATACAGGCGTTTGTTAATTTAAATACTACGCCTGCTTCTCTGGCACGCGGACGACCAATCCATCAAGGTCGTCGCTCACCTTGATTTGGCAGGAAAGCCGTGATCCTGGCTGAACTTCCCATGCAAAATCTAACATGTCCTCTTCCATGACTTCGGCAGCACCAACCTTTGCCTGCCAAGCTTCATCCACGTAGAGATGACAAGTCGCGCATGCGCATGCACCACCACACTCAGCCTCAATTCCAGGAACCGAATTCTTGATGGCATTTTCCATGACGGTCGTGCCATTTGCGGCCTCTATTTCAAAGCGCTGATCATCATGTGTGATGTAAGTAATTTTTGCCATTGGAAGGAGAGTCCTCTGAATGAAAGCTTTGGTGGCGATTTATCACTTGCCTATGTCAAGTCAAGCACCTTGGCGGGAAATTCTTGTGATCCAAAAAAGGTCAGGCTGATACCGATTGAATAAACTCGCCGACACGGTCCGCTTCACCGACCAGGTCATTCAATGGAGATGATGGCTCATTTTCAAGCATGGCTGCCAGTTCTGACAAACGCTTGGCACCCACACTACGAGCAGCACCTTTCAGAGTATGCAAAGCACGCTTGCGATCACTGGCTGCAGAACATTGTTGGATCGAACCAATATATGCGGGCAATTGCGATGCAAACATCCCCAATATTTCAGCCTCTAAAGCCGCATCTCCCATGGTCAAGGTTGACAAATAAACCAGATCAATCGGCGCTTTACGAGCTTTGATAAAAGGTTCGGCTACAGGCGTTGCATTGAGTGCGACCATTGAGAAACAACTCCGTTAGGGTTCCCATAGCTTAACCAAAGACAAGCAAATATTGGGTTAACACCGCTACCAATCGAGCAACGATTTCCACCAAGTAGCCCGCCTTTTCATCCATTTTGCAGATTCCTGTCAGTAAGCCTAAAACACCCTTCGCCTTTGACAGGCACTTCCGTTAACCTTATTTTAACTTTTAGGTAAATTGGGCATGAAATGATTGCTACAGCGCTGTAATATAAAGCATCAAACGGGCGGAAAAAACGGGGAATTGCCGGTAAAACGGAACATTCTCGAATTACGAGGAAATGCAGATGGCTAAAAAAGCCAAACAGAACGCTACAAAAGAAGAGGCATTGGAAACTGTCGAAGACGCTCTTTCCATTGAGTTTTCTGATGAAGAAATCTCCGATGCTGATTTTGCAGCATTGGAAGAAAAATTGAGCAATGTTGCGAAAGAACTCATCGAAGACGAGAATGGGGAACAGGTGCTGCCGTCTGAAAGGTTGGTCAAATCTGCCGACACAGTTGAAAGCGGTGTAGAAAAAAGCGATACCGATCTAGATTTCCCGGATGCCCCACCCGTTCCAGCCAACGATGCGCACGATGAAGAACTCGCAAAGCTGGTTTACGCCATTCAACAGAAACCACAGGGACGGACATTTTTTTGGACGGCATTGCTGTCAGTCATTTGGTTAGGTTTGTGTGCGTATTATGCCTACACAGCCATTTTGCCATCGCTCCCGGAGACGGTTACACCTGAGCAATATCTGACAAACACCACAATCCTGACACTGATTGGCATAGCTGTTCTTCCCCTTCTGCCACTTTGGGCCTTTGCGTTCATGATGCGAAGAGCGCAAGAAATGCGGCATGCCGCTCGCTCGATGATGGAAGCTGCCCTGAAGCTGCTGCAACCAGAGAAGGTAGCATCCAATTCCATTGCTTCAGTTGGTAGTGCGATCAGACGCGAGGTTAATGCAATTGGCGATGGCGTTGAGCATGCAATTGCACGCGCCAATGAGCTTGAGACAATCGTCCAAAAAGAAGTCATGAACCTTGAGCGCTCTTACGGCGATTCAGAAATTCGCCTTCAGCGCCTTGTTACAGACATCACTCGGGAGCGCGAGGAAGTAGTCGGTCATGCTGAGAGCCTGCGCAAATCTATTGAAGCATCCCAATCTTCATTCTCTGAAGAACTAAAGGCGACAGGCAAAACCATTGAAGAACAGGTTGCAACAGCGACAGCTCTTGTTTCGGAAAATTTGAACTCAAGCGGTCAATCAATCTCAGCACAACTGGCAGAACAAAGCCGGGAACTGATTTCAGTGCTGGAAAATACAAGCGTGGAAGTGAGCGACAAGCTGGTTTCAGGCAAAGAACAAATCAGTACAGAAGTTGCCCGTCGCGCTAAAGAAATCTCCGAGGTGATCGGGTTGTCCGGTCAGGCGGTAGCAAACCTGATGGACTCTCGCTTTGCGCAGATTAATGAAGCCGACAAAAGCGTCTCGGAGCAATTGGAAAGTGGACGCAAAGCTTTTGAAGAAACCATTGAAGCCCGCAAGTCGGAATTGAATGAGGTGCTGACAGCGGCTGGCTCAACGGTAAGCAACATGCTTCAGTCAAGCACAACAAGACTAGCCGAACAAAGCAATGAGACCCTGGAACGTCTGGATGAAAGCAGAAAAGCGCTGAACCAGGAGATTTCAGATAAAACTCTGGAATTGGAGCAAACAAGTGAAAGAGTAGCATCAGCGTTCCGCAATGCGGCAGAGCAAGGCGCTTCGCAATTTGAAAACAGTGGCGAGAGAGTAATCAGCCAACTGGAAGACAATCTTTCGATTCGCGCCAGTGACATGGAATCTCGCCTCAGCGAAGCTGCTGAAAAAATCGATACAAGCGTGTCGGACCGCCTTACAAGCATGGAGTCCATTCTTGGCGATGCTGCCGAAAGAATCGATACGAGTGTTTCAGACCGTTTGACAAACATTGAAACGGTTCTGTCGACAAGTGGGAACAATCTTGTCAGCGCCCTAGGCATGCGTACGGAAGCTTTGGGCAAGGTCCTGCAGGAGAGAACCAATGCGATCGGCGAAACCATTGCCAAGCGCCTATCTGGTTTTGGCGAGCAGATGACCGGGCATGTGGACGATGCCGTAACAAAGCTGACCTCACACACGGAAACACTACAGGAAAAAACCAGATTGGTGGAGAGCACCATCATTGAAAGAACCCGTAGCATTGAAGAAGTGCTACGTGACGGCAATATCCATCTGGAAGAAACCACGGCCAAAACCGCAAGCATTGCACGTGAAAGCGCTGAACAAATTGCAGCAAACCTCAAACAAGCTGAATCAAATATTTCTGAATCCATAATTCACGGCACAAAGGAATTCTCTGAACAAGTTGCCGAAAAACAATCGCAATTCAGCATCCACTTGCAGGAAACCGCAACCAAGACCGCAGACATTGCGCGGGAAAACGCCGAACAAATTGCGGCAAACCTCAAACAAGCTGAATCAGATATTTCTGAATCCATAATTCAAGGAGCTAGGGATCTTTCTGAACAGGTTGCCGAAAAACAATCGCAGTTCAGCCGTGTCGTAGAAGGCAATATGAAAATGCTAACGGAGACCGTGGATCATCGTCAAGCCAGCATGGCAGACGCGCTTGATGCCAAGGCTAATGCCATCAAGTCATCTTTGGATGAGCGCATCACCAACATGGCCTCAAAGTTGAACCAGGGCGCACACAGGATCAGTTCCGAACTTGAAAGCAAGTCTCGCGAAGCGACCGAACGGATGGATGCAAGCGTTAGCGCATTGGAACAAAGACTGCGAACAGGTTCCACTGAGATCGCGTCCCAGTTTGAGGCTGGAAACAGCGTACTTGAAAATACTCTCGTCCAGAACAAGGAACATTTGCTGCAAACGGTCGCGCAAAGCATCTCTGATGTTGGCGCATCGATCGACGAGAAAGCGTCCAAAATCACAGCATTGCTGGAACATCGCGCCAAGGTCATCGATGAATCACTGGGCTCGAACCTTGTTTCAACCCAGCGAAACCTCGAAGAGAAATCCGGCGAATTCAACAGGCTGCTTTCCGAACGGACAAACGACCTGATTGAAACCATTGAAAATCACGTCAAACCTGGAATTCAGGCCAAGTCCGACGAAATCAATGCGATGATGCAGGATCGTACCAACGAATTGCTGCAGACAGTTGAAAACCAGATCAAACCTGGACTGCAGGAGAAATCTGACGAAATCAGCAATATCCTTCGAGAACGCACTACTGAGTTGATGGAACTCATCTCTTCTGATGCAAACTCCGCAAAGGCAGAGTTCAAAAGGCAGTCTTCGGAATTGACCTCAATTTTGGAAGAAAGCACAACCACATTGCGGGAACTCATTGAAAGAGATGCAAAACCGATCGCGGAAAACCTTGCTTCAACCGGAGAAGCAATCTCGGATCGGATGAGTGAATTGTCGCAATCCTTGGCAATCCAGACCAGTAGTCTGTTTTCCAACCTCAACGAGTCCAGTGTGTCTCTTGAACAATTGATCGATTCATCAACACGCAATCTGCACCTTTTGCAAAAAGAGCTGTCGGAAGGCACGGATGCATTCTCGGCTTCGGTTGCACACTCAGCAAGCACAATGGAGCGGTCAAACGCAATTGCCTCGGAAGCTGAAGAAAGACTGTCTGCACTGTCGCTTTCCTTGTCAGAAAATATGGCAAACATTTCAGAACGCTTGAGTACACAAAGCAGCGTACTGAACAACGCAACCCGCCTGATAGAGAATGCTCAAACTGGTCTTGAACAAACAGTAGAAGAACGTCAGGCGGCACTTGAGCAATTGGCCAGTGGCCTTGCAGCACACAGCAACAATATCAATTCCACCATGCAATCTTTCGGGCAGACCATTTCTGCAATGGTCGACGAAGTGAGTTCTCGAACCAAGGGCGTTGGCGGAACGGTTGCTGCAGAGGTGTCTTCTGCCATTGAAGATTCAACAGCTCGCTTCAACGATGCTGTTGAGGCCATGCGCAGCGCAGCGGCAACAATGCGTAACGAACTTGAAGAAACCCGTGCTCAGATGCGCCGTGGTGTTCTTGAGCTGCCAGATGAAACACAACAAAACGCGACAGCTATGCGCCGCGTCGTCACAGACCAGATTGCGGCCTTGCGTGATCTTTCAGCGATTGTAGAAAAATCAGGCAAGATGCTAGACACAGCGCCACCTATGGCCGCAGTGCACGCAGCAGAACCCGCAAGGCCGGTCGCAGCGCCTACCCCACCAGTTCGTCCTACCACACAACCTCAATCACAGGGTCAAGGATCAGCGTTTCCACCACGGACAACCGCGGAGCAACGCAAGAGAAGTGTCGCACCTGCTGTTGCAGCACCAACACAGTCAGCTACGCCGACGAACAAAACGGCACCCCAACAACAGAGCCAGAACACCGGATGGGTAAGTGACCTGTTGCGCAGGGCCTCAGAGGAGCCTGCTGCGCCTTCGCAAAAGCGGCCCCAACCTGACCAAAGATCGCCCAATCAGGTTGTCGATTCCCTGAATTCACTGTCCATGGATATCGCGAATGCGATTGATCATGAAACATCAGTCGATCTGTGGGAAAGGTACCAGCGTGGTGAAACCAATGTATTTACACGCAAGCTGTATACCATGCAGGGGCAACAGACCTTCGATGAAATCCAGCGTAAATACCACGTGGAGGCGGAATTCCGCTCAGCAGTTGATCGCTACATAGACGACTTTGAACGGTTGCTGCAGGATGCCAGCAAAACGGATCCAACTGGTATGATGGCGCAAACCTATCTGACGTCAGATACCGGAAAAGTCTATACCATGTTGGCGCATGCCTCCGGACGTCTCGGCAGCTAATATAGTGCGTTCAGCAAATGACCCGGGCAAAGAGTTCCGGGTCAATATTTCCACCTGAGATAACAATCCCGATCGTTTCTCCCTGCCATTGTTTACCGGCCTGCAACAACCCCGCTAATGCGGCAGCACCGCCGGGTTCAACGACCAGTTTCAGCTCGTGATATGCAAATTTGACCGCATCCAGAGCCTCCTGGTCTGAGATTACGATTCCATCGCTCAGCAAATGGCGATTAATTTCGAAACCGATTTCACCGGGTTCAGGTGTAATGATGGCATCACAAACAGAACCTGCAGTTTTGACATTCCGTTCCAGTGTTCCACTGATCAATGACCGTCGATAATCATCGAAATCTTCGGGTTCCACCGGATGAATTTTGCACTTCCCAAATGCGTGATTTATTGCAAGTCCAACGCCTGCGGTCAAACCACCGCCGCCCGTACAAACCAGCAAACGATCAGGCGTCATATTCAATGCGGCGAGATCTTCCGCCATTTCGAGACCAACCGTACCCTGACCAGCAATAACATCCTGATTGTTAAATGGATGGATATAGGTACCCCCAGTCTCTTCAAGAACCTGTTGGGCTTTTTCATCCCGGTCCTGATTTTCGCGATCATAGAAGATAACGGTGGCGCCATGAGCACGCGTTCTGTCGACTTTCAACGCTGGCGCATCACTTGGCATCACGATGGTTGCCGGTACATCAAAGAGTTTCGCAGCCGCAGCTATACCTTGTGCATGGTTCCCTGACGAACTTGCAACAATTCCCTTTGATCTGGCTCCTTTTGACAGGTTGGAAATAGCATTGAATGCGCCCCTGAATTTGAAAGATCCCGTTCGCTGAAGCGATTCGGGTTTGATAAAGACATTGGCGCCTGTTTGGTCATCAAGGACTTTGTTCTTCAGAAGCGGCGTACGAACCGCAATATCAGCAAGGGTGCTCGAAGCGTCCTTTACATTTTCAATGTTGGGAATTTTCGGCTTCATTCGGCCAATCCTTGTTTATGATTTAGCAACGCAGTATTTCCACACTTAACGGTGGTATTGCAAACCCATGCGAGCTATCAATCTGTACCAACAATAAATTTTACAGGCTGTCTTCATATGGACCTAGGAATCTCCGGAAAATCCGCAATCGTGTGTGCTTCAAGTCGTGGCCTTGGCAAAGGATGTGCAAAACATTTGGCTGAAGCTGGATGCAAGGTCATCATCAATGGCCGCAACCCGGAAGTGAGCAAGAAAACGGCTGATGAAATCTCGAAAGTTGCTCAAATCGATCCGGTCGTCGTTTTGGCAGATGTCAGCACTCCCGATGGCCAGGCAGCCCTCTTGGAGGCCTGTCCTGAACCGGATATTCTTGTAAACAACAATGGTGGACCACCCCGTCGCGATTTCCGCGAATTGGATCGCGCTGCAATTTTGGAAGGCGTAACCCAAAACATGGTGACACCAATTGAACTCATTCAGACTGTGATCGATGGCATGGCAGAACGCGGGTTCGGTCGAATTGTAAATATCACATCCCTATCGGTCTACACGGCGATCGAAGGCTTGGACCTCTCTTCTGGAGCCCGCGCAGGACTTTCATCTTTCCTGGCAGGCATTGCCAGAGGGGTCGCTGACAAGAATGTCACCATCAATCAGATCCTGCCGGGCAAAATGGATACAGAGCGTCTCACCGGCGGTATATCCATGACCGCGAAAAACCGCGGCATCTCCTATGAAGACGCTGCCCAGAATGAAATGCAGTCCATTCCCGCAAAGCGCTTTGGAACAGCAGATGAATTTGGCGCCTTGTGCGCATTTCTGTGCTCCCAACATGCTGGCTACATTACAGGTCGCAACATTCTGGTAGACGGCGGCCTGAACCAAAACGCATTCTAACTCCCAATCATATTCAGAGATACAAATGTCCGACGAGAAAAAGACTTACAAACCTTCCAATGAACTCGAAGAAGGCGCCCTCTTTTACCATATGAACCCGAAACCGGGTAAATTGGAAATCAATGCAACAAAGCCTCTTGGTAACCAACGCGATCTTGCCCTTGCCTATTCGCCAGGTGTTGCAGCGCCTTGTTTGCATATTGAAGCTGAGCCCGAAAGAGCAGCTGACTATACTGGCCGATCAAATCTGGTCGCTGTGATCTCAAACGGTACAGCTGTTCTTGGATTGGGAAATATCGGTCCCCTGGCCTCCAAACCGGTAATGGAAGGAAAGGCGGTTCTTTTCAAAAAATTTGCTGATGTAAATGTCTTTGATATCGAAGTGAATGAAACACGTGTCGACCAATTTTGCGATGTGGTTGCCGCGATGGAACCGACCTTTGGTGGCGTCAATCTGGAAGATATCAGCGCGCCAGAATGTTTCCTGATCGAGGAACAATTGCGCGAGCGCATGAACATTCCAGTCTTTCATGACGACCAACATGGTACAGCAATTATTGTTGCTGCTGGCGTTCGAAATGGCCTTGAGCATGCAGGCAAAAAGCTATCAGATGTCAAAATCGTGGCCTCAGGAGCAGGTGCAGCTTCAATCGCGTGTCTCAACCTGCTTGTTTCAATGGGTGCGAAAAAAGAAAATATCTGGGTATCGGATTCAAAAGGCGTCGTTTGGAACGGCCGGAACGAGAGTATGGACCCATATAAGGAAGTCTATGCGCAGGATACAGAGCTTCGCAAACTCGAAGAACTTATGCCGAAAGCCGATGTTTTCATTGGACTTTCCGCAGCTGGCGTCCTGAAGCCCGAAATGCTGGCAGAAATGGCAGAAAATCCAATCATCATGGCACTGGCAAATCCAACCCCGGAGATCATGCCAGAACTTGCCCGCGAAGCGCGCCCTGATGCAATGATCTGTACCGGGCGTTCGGACTATCCGAACCAGGTCAACAATGTGCTGTGTTTTCCGTTCATGTTCCGTGGCGCACTGGATGTTGGCGCAACCACCATCAACGAGGAAATGAAGATCGCTGCGGTTGAAGCAATTGCAGATTTGACCCGTCAGGAACCGTCAGAAGCTGCAGCCGGTGCCTATAGTGGCGACACACCTACCTTTGGGCCAGAATATCTTATTCCGTCTCCTTTTGATCAAAGGCTTATCCTGAAGATTGCACCTGCAGTGGCAAAGGCGGCCATGGATTCCGGCGTTGCCACCCGTCCGATCACAGATTTTGACGCTTATCATGACAGATTGAACCGGTTCGTATTCCGTTCGGGCCTTGTCATGAAACCCATCATCGAGAAAGCAGTCACAAAATCCAAACGCGTTATATTCTCTGATGGAGAAGATGAGCGGGTTTTGCGGGCGGCAGAAATTGCATTGGAAGACAAACTTTGTCAGCCAATCCTGATCGGCCGGCCGGACATCATCGAACGTCGGCTCAAACGTTATGGCCTCAGCATACGTCCCGGCAAAGACTTCGAAGTCATCAATCCCGAACGCGATGACCGCTACCGCGATTATGTCCAGACGCTTCTTGAGGTTTCTGGCAGAAACGGCATTACACCGGATGCCGCAAAAACCATTGTAAGAACCAGCACCACGGCAATTGCTGCGCTGGCGATCATCCGCGACGATGCAGACGCCCTCATTTGCGGATTGGAGGGGCGCTTCATTCGCCACAAGCAATACATCGACCAGATCATCGGACGTAAGACAGGCGTTGATTCACTTCATGCAATGAGCCTGATCATCGACCAGCGCCGGGCCGTCTTCATGACTGACACATATATCTCCGAAGACCCGGATTCAGCACAGATTGCTGAAATGACACGACTTGCTGCAAAAGAAATCGAGCGCTTCGGCATCACTCCTAAAGCTGCACTTCTTTCAGCATCTGATTTTGGCTCGCGTCCCATGCCAACCTCAAAAATCATGCGCGATGCGGCTGAAATCCTGTTTGAAACAGATCCGGACCTTGAAGTGGATGGCGAGATGCACAGCGATACTGCACTCGACATGACCATTCGTGAGAAAGTCTATCCGCTCAGCAAATTAAAGGGGCGTGCAAACCTGCTTGTCTTCCCGAATCTGGATGCAGCGAACATCACAATGAACGCCGTCAAGGCGACAAATGATGGCTTGCATGTCGGGCCAATCATATTGGGCACAAACAGGCCTGCACATATTCTGGCACCTGCTGTTACTTCACGCGGCGTGCTGAACATGACAGCTCTCGCTGCGGTTCAGGCCATCCAACATGATGAAGAAAATCGGTAACTGCGGTAAACCAACTCAGCGTCAGAAATGACGCTGTTTCTTCATCCAGTGTTCAGGTAAATCATGCTTTAACCAAAACTGGCATATATTGTGCAGCGATGGTGAATGGTTCTGGGCGAACAACGTGGACCGACGGGAAATGCAACTTGGCAAACTACATAGAATTGCATCAGCCTTTGGGCTTTTCGCATTTGTGTTTCTGTTTGGGTTCTTGGAGTGGTCCAAGCCTGCTGAAGCCCAGTCACGTGCCCAAATTTGCCGCGGTTTGAACAAACAGCTGGCCTCGCTCGGGAATTCAAGGGCCACCGGCGGCAATTCAGCGAAATACCGCCAATATGACTCAGCGGCGCGAAAACAAAGCAACCAGATCACCAAAGCAAAGCGGGCTCTTCGTAGAAATGGTTGTATTGGACTGTTTAAAAATTCGAAATCACAATGCCGCGCAATTAACAAAAGCCTGAAAAAGATGCAAGCCAACCTCTCAGCCTTGAAGAAACAAAGAGCGCGTTACGCACCGAAACAGGCTAATAATTCTGCTAAACGCAACAGGATCATGGCATCCCTGCGAAGAAATCGGTGTGGGCGTCCAGGACAGGAAGATACCCGGATTGCAAGTAACGATCAGCAACCAAAGTCCAGACGACGCACACTTCTGGAACAGGTCTTTGGTGTCAGAGCATATGACAATGCTGGTAACCGCCGATATGATGAAATTATTGGAGGTGATGAAAACCTCGCATCCAGGTTTGGGACGTTCAGAACTCTTTGTGTGAGAAAAACAGATGGATATTACTTCCCAATCAGTTTTTCGACTGTTTCAGAACGATTTGAAGAAGACGCGCTAACTTGCCAGTCCATGTGCCCGGGCACCGATGTGGGACTTTACCATCATCGTATGCCGCATGAAGACAGCGAAGACATGGTCTCTTACGCAACGAATACTGCATACAGAGATGAACCGTTTGCTTTTGCTTATCGCCAAATCCACAATCCGGATAACCGGTGTCGCTTTTCCACAGCAGGCATTACCCAAAATGTGGATACAACACCGCTTGATGAAGTTGAAGGAACCAACAAGGAAGTACGAATTGGAACTCCGGTCTTCCGCAAAGACCAAACCCTGTCACCAGACGCATTCGATACCGCTGTTGAGGGGCTGACCGCCAATGCAATAGAGAATTATTTTGCCTCAGTGCGAGACAAGAAAACCGGCAGTTCCGATGATGTTTTAGCAAACAACCGAAAAGTCAGGATAGTCGGACCAGCGTTCTTTCCCGTCCAATAAGCGGAAGCATTTTATCGAGCTCCGGACCATGCTCCATACCCGTTAGCGCTTTGCGCAGTGGCATAAACAAGTCCTTCCCCTTGCGGTCGCTTTCCTGCTTGATCTTGCCGATCCACTCACCCCAGGTTTCCAGCGTAAATTCACCTTCCGGAATGCAGCGCAACGCGACATCTATGAACTCGCGGTCCTCGTCATTGATTACCGGGGAAGCATTTTCAACAATTTGCCACAGATCTGAGGCGTCAGATACTTTCTCAAGATTGCCGCGTACCGCATTCCAGTAATCTTCACCACCGCTCACACCTGCCGCTTCAAGACGGTCAGATACGTCGGAATAATCCAGTTGGTGGACAATTCTACGATTGAGACTGCCGAGCTCTGATGGATCAAACTTGGCAGAGGATTTTGTGACAGACTTTGGATCAAACGTCTGAACAAGTGCATCCATATTAGCCAATGCTTCAACAGGACCGGAAGTACCGGTCAGCACCGCGAGGCAAGCGACTGCCATGGCTTCGTATCCATCTTCAGCAAGGGTATGAATTGAAAGCGAGCCAAGGCGTTTTGAGAGCCCCTCACCGCTTTCCGTGGTCAGCAGGTTATGGTGCCCAAACGTCGGAGGTTCTGCGCCCAATGCCCGGAATATCGCAATCTGTGCCCCCGTATTGGTCACATGATCATCGCCCCGAATAATATGCGTGATACCCAGATCAATATCATCAACAACACTTGGCAATGTGTAAAGCCAGGAACCATCAGCCCTGATCAGAACCGGATCAGACATGGAGGCGAGATCTACCGTTTGCTCACCGCGAATTTCATCCTGCCATTTAACCTCAGTCCGTTCTGTTACAAACGGATCGTCCTTGTAATTCGGTAGAAGGAACCGCCAGTGAGGTTTCAACCCTTCCGACTCCAGTTCTTTTCTCTGCTCATCGTCGAGCCTTAGCGCAGACCGATCATAGATCGGCGGCTTGCCGCGGGCAGCCAATCTTTTGCGCTGGCGGTCAAGCTGATCCGGTGTTTCATAGCAGGGATACAAAAGCCCGGCATCCTTGAGATTCTGCGTTGCTGCTTGATGTTGCTCTGCACGATCAGACTGGCGTTCAACGATGTGGGGTTTAATACCCAACCAATCGAGGTCCCGCGCTATGCCGTCCGCATACTCCTGCTTTGACCGTTCCTTGTCAGTGTCATCAAAACGCAAAACAAACTCGCCCTTGTTCTGGAGTGCGAACAGCCAATTGATCAATGCCGGGCGGGCATTTCCAATATGAATGTTTCCGGTCGGAGACGGAGCAAAACGGACACGTACGGTCATTGGGTCTAATTCCTGTCAGGCGGCTTGTTCAGCCAGCTTTCTCTGTTCGATTCTGCGCGATACAAACAGCATTATGGCGCTCGCGGCAAGGCAATAAATGCCCATGACAAAAATCTGTAACGGATAAGATATGCCGAAATCGATCAGATATCCGGTTACACCCGGGCCAAGCGCTGTTCCGAAGACCATGAATGCGATGGTGATTGCACGGATAGCACCCAAGTGCCTTGTGCCATAGACTTCAGGCCACAGAGCTCCAAACAATGTGGAAGAAAACCCGTAAGATACCCCCATCAGCGCCATGAAAACATAGCTGCCCCATATCGGCTCTATGGCCCACATCGCAAAACATGAGGCGGCCAGGGGAATGAGAAACGCGGGCAACAGGCGTATTGCAGAAAACCGGTCCACCAACTGTCCGGCAATCAAGGCAAAAATAAACGTCATGAACGCCATAATCGTAAATGAATACGAATATTGAAGCTTGTCCCAACTGCGCAGTTCAATCAGGTAGTCCTGGTGAAAAAACAAGGTCGTGCCGATGAAAGACGGCGCCAAAACCGCCACAAGCAGACCGTAAAACAGCGGGTCACGAAGCACCTCGGTTCGCGTCCAATTGCGCGCATCCCTTGTATTTACATTGGAGTGTTCCCCTGCCGAAGGAACACGCTCAACCCGCATCAGCCAATAGGTGAGCGGCAACGCCACAAACAATAGAAGCACGGCGGATGAAATCCAGACATCGCGCCACCCCATAACAATCAGGGCAAACACAAAAACTATCGGCAGCAACGCCTCTCCGCCCTGATGGCCAACCACGGCCACAGATACTGCCCTGCCCCTTTGTGCTGAATACCAACGCCCCATGGCCGTCATGGAAATATGTGTAAGCATTCCCTGACCAAACAGGCGAAGCGCATAGATAATCACCACAAGCAGGAGGATGGACTGTGAAATCCCCATTGCAAAACAGGCAAGTGCCAACGCTGGCACAACAATCAAAATGGTTTTGCTGACGCTGAGGACATCGACAATTCGTCCAAAAAACGGAAGCGTCAAGGCACTCGCAAGCGTGGCGGCCATGTATGACAGGCCCCATTCCCCATTTGAGAGGCCGTATTCTTGCCGGATCGCCCCGCCTGACAATGAAATGAAAAACGTCTGACCGAAAGACGAGAAAAACGTCAGCAAAAAACCGCCAAACAGCCAGCGAACATTTCGCCCGAGAAATTGGAAATAAGACATTGTCCCCTAGTACAGGAATGGATAGCGCTCGCAAGCGATTTAAGTTGAGCGTATTGCAAGCATCAAGGAAACGAATTGATAATCTTCAGGCAATAACATTACTCTGATATGGGTTGATTCACTTCAGGCTAACGGCGGTGCCAGAAGTTCAGGATGTGGGATCAGCGAAAATTTGAGATATGCAACGACGGTCAGTACCGGCGAACGAATGAGGTTTGTATTTGTGAAGAGTCTTAATGCCAGGCTGTGCGCGGCAATAATTGTAACGCTTTCGACCACCACAGCAGTAGCCGATACGGCAAGTAAGGGGCCATTGGCATGTGACTTTTCAGGTGAGGAAAGCACCTTCATAACCGTCAATCTTTCAAATTCGGATATTGACGGTGCGGTTCTTAGATTTCCAAAAGGTTACGAGGATTTTGCTCCTGAGCGCAATAATAAACGTGAAGGCATATCGATGCGTGTCTTCAATGATACCTTTGCATCTTACCCTGATGATCAATTATTGACCAAAGAGGGGAAGTCAAAATCTCTTGCCGGGATACATGACAAGCTAAGCATTTTGATCTCGACCCATATTCCTCTTTCAAAGATGCTTGAATACCAGTTGGAGCCTGAGCAAATCCGCCGCTTGCCAAATGAAAAGAAAAATCTGCATGGTCTGATTCCAATGGAGACAAAAAGACCATGGATGGGGCGAGATTTGTTTGTCGGCCTGCACCCGGATAACTCAATTTCTGATGTTATAAGATGCAGCAAAGAAGAAAATGCGACATCACCACAATGCGGGCACCATTTGGAAATCAACTCTTACGATTTGAAGATTGGTTATTCAAGAACTCAACTTCATCGATGGCAAGAGCTGGGCCAAGGTGTTGGGCGCCTGCTTGAATGCTTTACCATAGAACAACCTACTCAGCGTGAGGAAAACTGAATAGCTAAGCTCATAACAGTTCTCGATAGCGGAAATGCAGTTGTAACGTTACGTAAAGTGAGTTAGGCCAGTGTCTAGCAAAATCATATGGATCGAGCGCATTGGACGAATATCTAAAGCCTGAATTCTGGCAGGAACAGATTTCCTATATCATCAATCTCCTGCTTCAGTGGCTGCAAAGCCCGCAGTTCTATGCCCAGGTTGGTGCCATTGTTGCATCAGTATTTCTCGCGGCCTTTCTTGCCCGCACACTACGGGCAAAAGTATCCTGGTTTGCGGAAGCATCGGATGAAGCATCGCGGTTTTCAAAAATCCGCTCCTATATCTATGCGGTTCGAAACCTTCTATTCCCCGCGCTGTGTTACGTCTTTCTCGGCATTGCTGCTTCCATCTGCGTAGCGGCGGTTGGCGCAGACTGGCTGGTTCGGATTGCGCGAAGCGTTTCGGTCGTCTTCCTGGTTTATCACCTGATCAACCAATTCATCACGCATCCATTGATGCGTCAGGCGATGATCTATTTTGCGATCCCGGTCGCGACTCTGCAGGCGTTTGGTTATCTGGATGAGACGATTGAGTTTCTCGATGGCGTGGCGTTTCAGGCAGGCAACATACGGCTCTCGGCCTATTTCATCATAAAGACGGCACTTGTTGCAGGCTTCTTCTTCTGGCTCGGCTCACTGTCAAACAAGCAGGGCCAGACCATGATCCGCAATCAGGAATCGCTTGATGTCGGAACCAAGGAACTCTTCTCCAAGCTTTTTCAGATTGTACTCTTTGCAGCAGTTGCCGTTCTTGCTATGCAGGTGCTTGGCCTTGATCTTACCATCCTGACCGTGTTCGGTGGTGCCTTGGCTGTAGGTATTGGCTTTGGCCTTCAACAAATCGCTTCAAACTTTATCTCAGGCATCATTCTCTTGATCGAAAGAAGCCTGACCGTTGGTGACTTTATCGAGCTCGACGATGGCCGCATGGGTGTGCTCAAGGAACTCAACATGCGCTCCGCAACGCTTGAGACTTTTGACGGCAAGGAGCTGATGGTTCCAAACGAAAAATTCATCACGGGCGTGTTCATCAACTGGACGCGGGATGACCCAAGACAACGGTATGAGGTTGAGTTTTCGGTCTCCTATAACACTGACATTCGCGCCCTGCCCGATCTGATTATCCCTGCCATTTCCAAACATCCGGGCGTTTTGCAGGAACCAGAAAAACCGGACCTCGAACTGCGTGGCTTTGGAGATAGTGGCATCAACTTCGGGCTTGAGTTCTGGATTGAAGGAATTGACGACGGTAAGAACCGGATCTCTGCCGACCTCCTCATGATCATCTGGGAAACCTTGAGAGAGAATAATATCTCAATCCCCTTCCCTCAACGTGAGGTACGACTGCTGGAAAGCGGGCCAAAAATGAGCGTAAAACGCACGACGCCTGGCAAGCCTGAGAAAGCTTAGCACGATCTCATTTCAGGCACATTTCCGCCTCAATTGATCAAGATGACTCAACCAATCATCGAGCTAAGCGTTCTGTATTTTCTGAACAAAATACAAACGAAAACGTCATTCCCTTTTTCGACAAAATTGTACTGTCCAATGAATAACCATAGGGGCGAATTCTAATCCTGATTGGAGTTCGGTGTGACTAACAAACCTCATGGCACCAGCCGTTTTGAACATCTCATTACGGAGTGCCTCGAAAACCGCTCGCTAAATGATGCAGCTGTATTACCTCAAATCTTTGGAAGACTTCATCCAGAAAACCCGGTAACGGGAAATCTGGGAATGCCAAAAATCGTCGAGGCGTTTGATTGCCTCGTTGAAACCATGCGGACAACAGATATCAAAAATGGTCCCGCAGATGCCGGAATGACCTTTTTCGGGCAGTTTGTCGATCATGACATAACACTGGATGCAACCAGTGCAATCGGCACCAAGGTGGATCCGAGAAATATCAGAAACATTCGAACACCAAGTCTCGATCTGGACTGTGTGTATGGCGATGGTCCAGAAGCATCCAACTATCTCTATTCGCAAGAACATGAAGGCTTCATGTTGTTCGGGCGGGAAGACAATCCCCACGACCTGCCGCGCAACTGCAAAGGGCGGGCGCTGATTGGAGACTTTCGCAATGACGAGAACATCATCGTCAGTCAGGTCCAGGGTGCATTTATCGCGCTGCACAACATCCTGATGTCGCACGTGGAAGAAGAAGACGAGGTAGCAAGTGACATCGAACACTGTGCGCAAATGGGCATCAGAACCCAGGTTTGGGACAAGATTACGCCACCTAAATTGAAAGGGTTCGAGCAAGTCAGGCGATTCATCCGTCTGCACTACCAATGGATTGTTCTCAATGAATTTCTTCCGGCATTTGTCGATAAGAAAGTCATCCACAGCGTTCTGGAACGCGATCCGTTTGGGAGCCATGCCCCGATTATGCCTGCCGAATTCTCTGTTGCGGCCTATCGATTTGGCCATGCGACAGTGCAACCGGAATACAAACTAACCAAGAACGGTGATCCAATGCACCTGTTCGCCATGAAAGGGTTCGGCCCGCGCGGTACAGATTCAACGGTTGAATTTGCCCAGTTCTTTGATGTGGCTGGCACTCGCGCCCAGAAGGCACTTCCGGTTGGAACGGACATGGCTGAAACACTCTTTGAGCTACCAGACAACATAGTTGCCGCTCCCTTGAATTGGGACGGCCATGAGATTCCTATCCCAATGGCCAAAAAACTGGGACTTCGCAACATTCTGCGGGATCGTTCATCGCTTCTGATTGCGTCCGGTCAACAAATGGCGAGAAAACTTCATCTCGACCCGTTGCCTGCTCCAGATGCGCTGACAGATCACCATGTGACGAAGACACCACTTTGGTTCTATTGTCTTCAGGAGGCCAAGGAAAAAGGCAAAGGCAGGCTCACGGGCGTGGGAGGTTGCATTGTGGCCTCAGTAATCATCCGCTTGCTCAAGCTTGACCCGGAAAGTGTTTTGAACAATCCCGGATTTGAACCGTGGGCCGGCTTCGGAGATGAATGCACCATGGGCAACCTCATGGCTTTTGTCGAGAAACATCGTGATCATGTGAAACATCAGAAAGACCTGTTCTGCGGTTAAACAACGAGGAACGGTCCGTTTCCCCACCAATCGCTTGGGCGACCTTAACCGTCCCTAAATCGATTGGTGATCGGATACCTTCTGTCACGGCCAAATTGTTTGGCCGTGATTTTCACCCCTGGTGCTGACTGCCGGCGTTTGTACTCAGCGATATAGAGTAAATGCTGAATGCGCAGAACCGTTTCCTTGTCATGACCTTTGGCAACAATATCCTCAACAGACATCTCATGCTCTATCAGACATTCAAGCATGTCATCGAGCACCGGATAAGGTGGCAGCGAATCCTGGTCGGTCTGATCTGGCCGCAACTCGGCAGATGGTGCTTTATCAATAATGTTTTGAGGAATAACTTCGCCGGACGGACCAAGACAATCCGATGGAACATTCTCATTACGCCAGGCCGCAAGCTTGTAAACCCGCATTTTGTAAAGGTCCTTGATGGGGTTGTATCCACCGTTCATGTCGCCATAGAGCGTGGCATAGCCGACTGACATTTCAGACTTGTTGCCTGTGGTCACAACCATGGAACCAAACTTGTTGGAGACGGCCATGAGAATGGTACCGCGTGCCCTCGATTGGAGGTTTTCTTCGGTAACACCCTCATTTGTGCCTTCAAATAATTCTGAAAGCGCTTCACTAAATCCTGTGACCGGCTTTTCTATTGGAACAATCTCGTACCGAACACCAAGTGCCTTGGCACAGTCTGCCGCGTCTTTCAGGCTTTCTTCTGATGTATAGGCATAAGGCATCATGATGCAGCGCACTCTCTCCTCGCCGAGTGCGTCAACCGCCATCGCCGCACAAATTGCTGAATCGATGCCCCCTGACAAACCAAGCACAACATTCGCAAAACCGTTCTTGTTTACATAGTCCCGGAGCCCCATCACACAGGCCCGCCAGTTGGCTTCATCACTATCCGGCAGGTTCGCTTTGACTCCGTCCTCACAGAACCAACCATCATCAGCCCTACGCCAGGTAGTGGAAATTACACTATCTTCGAACTGGTTCATCTGCACCGCCAGATGATGGTCTGCATTCAAAACAAATGAACCACCATCGAACATCAGCTCATCCTGACCTCCAAGTTGGTTGAGATAGGCAATTGATAACCCGCTTTCGATGATCTGCCGGATAACCACCTGATGGCGGACATCCATTTTCTCGCTTACATAGGGTGAACCATTGGGAACAAGCAGAAACTCAGCTCCGCTTTCCGCCAGCGTCTCACAGACATCAAGATCGCCCCAGATATCCTCGCAGATTGGTATACCAATTCGCACACCGCGAAAGTTTACAGGTCCTGGCATCGGGCCTTTATCGAAAACCCGTTTTTCGTCGAACACACCATAATTGGGAAGATCGACCTTCTTACGCCATGTTTGAACCTTGCCATTATCCAAAACAGCAATCGCGTTGAACAAACCGGTTTCGTCACGATATGGAGTGCCGACTATAATTCCCGGTGCACCGTCTTTGGTAAGGTCTGCAAGACTTTCTACTGCTTGCATACACTGGTCAGTAAATGCCGGTTTCAAAACGAGATCCTCCGGTGGGTAACCGGAAATGAAAAGCTCACTTAACAAGAGCAGATCTGCTTTCATACGCAGAGCATCGTTATGCGCTTCGCGTGCCTTTTCAATATTGCCAGCGATATCACCCAGGGTTGGATTGAGTTGCGCCAATGCTATGCGAAGAATATCGGGTTGATCTGCCATTTTCGATCCCTGAAGAGTGTGCTCTTTCCTACTAGATAAGCTCACAAACCTCTGTCAGCAATGGCTATTTCTTTTCTGAACACAAGCTAAACGCACTCTCAAGCATGCATTCAGGTGAAGCCTGTCAAATTGCGGCATCTAAACAAAAAAGCCCCAGGGAGTTATCAAAGATGTTTAACAAACCAATCTTCAAAAAAACCTCTTCTGTTTTGGCAGCAGGTGTTATCTCTGCAGCTGCAATTCTCCCTGTGGGTGTTGCATCAGCCCATGACAGACATAATCCAAACCGTCACTACGGGCATGGCCATCACCTGACCAAACATCAGCACCGTCAATTTCATCGAACCTATGGTCGTGGGAATCACGGTACGCATAATTACCGGGCAAACCAGCGCCGCCAACACCAGCATACGCGGGTAGAACGCCGTAACAAGAAAGGTGAACTGATAGCCGCAGGCATTATTGGACTGGCAGTTGGAGCAATTATCGCCAGCGAATCATCCAAGCGCAAACAGCGCTCTCATCAACCGACCTACTATAATCAACCGCCCCGACAGAACATCCCGAATGGATATTACTACGATCCATCCGGTTTGAACGGTTCCGGCTATACCAATGGTGGTCGTCATGTTCCATTGGATGACTATAACAATGGTGGTCCAAATGTCATCACATTCAACGAGCCACGCACGTTGGAACCATGGACCCCCGGCTGGAGAGAATGGTGCCAAAACCGGTATCGCAGCTTCAATCCATCCACCGGCACCTTCCGCGGATACGATGGGCTCGATCATTTCTGTGTACCTAAATGATCAAAAAGCAAAAGAAATTGAGAATAATGCCCCGGCTTTGGGGCATTATTTGTAAAAACCGCGCAAAACATGCCGGCTTTATCGCGAATCAGTCGCGCTTGTGTGAATTCGTTTGATTGGCCAGACCGCACATCCGATCCCATGTTCATCGAATAAACACAGAAAGGATTCTCACATGACCATCTCCACTACCGCCGCGAGACAGGGTGTTGTTAGTGAAAATCATGTCGTTACGAAAGTACTTATGATTTCGACTGGCTTCAGTTTCTTGGCACTGGCTATCACAGCGATGTTGGCCTGATTTTGCAGTGTGCGTTTGGGCACGCCTCGAGAAACGATCTTACTTTATAAAAAGGAGAAGAAAGGAGTAAAAACATGTTGTTCCCAGAAGACCAATTACGAGACGACATCAAGGCAGAAGATCACTCCTTCGCTACAATTGCAGTTGTGGCAGTTGTGATGATCGGCGCTGCCATGGGAAGCTTGGTACTGACGCTTTAATCCCATCAAAAACAATTCAAAAGAAGCGGGACCCAATCGGGTCCCGTTCTTTTTTAGGACACCTCTTTGAGAACCTCTGCAAAGGCTTCCTCAAACAAATCCAGTTCATGATCGAGACCAACACTGACTCGAATGCAGCGCGATTGGGGTTCAACCCCTGGCATTCTTATAAAAATGCCCTTTGCCAACAACCGTGCAAGAATATCTTTGGAAAATGCGCTGTCGCGGCCACAATCAATCGCCACAAAGTTGGTCACTGACTTAATGGTTTCCATGCCATGTGCAGATGCAATAGTCTCTATACGTGAGCGCCCTGCAGAAAATTTTGAATTGACCTCCATCAAGTAGGCTTGGTCTTTCAACGCCTCCAAAGCACCAATTTGTCCCGTCCGGTTCATGCCGTAATGATTTCGCACCTTGTCAAACGCTGAAATCACATCTTCATGTCCCAGAACATACCCTACCCGCATTCCAGCCAGCCCATATGCTTTCGAGAAGGTTCTGAAACGCAACACTTGCGGATTGCTGATGTAAATTTCAGGCGCCACACCTTCAGGCGCGCACTCAATATAGGCCTCATCAAGCGCCAAAACTGTGCCAGATGGCAAATTTGCAATCATCTCTTTGATTGCACCCGCATCGTGCCACGTACCCATGGGATTGTTGGGATTGGAAACATAGATAATCGCTGCGTTCTTCCGTGAAGCTGTTTCAATCAGACCTCCAAGGTCCTCGTGATCACTGACATACGGAATGAGATCCAGATCCCCACCACGCGATTTGATGTGAAAATTGAATGTCGGATAGGAGCCCAAGGAGGTCACCACGTTCACGCCGGGCTCTACAAACATATGAGCCATACAACCGAGCAATCCATCGATGCCCTCGCCGATCATCACATTGCTTGGTGAAACCGAGTGATGTGCGGCAATTGCAACTCGCAAATCGTGATTTTCCGGATCGCCGTATCTCCAGCTTTCAGGCCCGGCGGCGGTCATTGCTGCAATCGCTTTTGGAGAAGGTCCAAAACAACTCTCATTGGCACCAAGACGAGCGCGAAAATGAATGCCCGTGTTGCGCTCCTGCGCTTCAGGACCAACAAATGGAACGGTATGCGGAAGTTCGGATACGATTTTGGTGAAGGGTATGGATTTCGACATGCAGGTGCTCTCATCTGTTAGACATTTGGACTTTACGTCAGCCCGCAGTCGATTTTCCAGCCCAACCAGTCTATTTTATAATGGTGATTCTTTTTCTGATGCGGACCCGGTAAAATGGAAGATTCCAACGACCTCTTTTCGATCTCTGACCCCGCCACGCCAAGCGGTGAAAAACCTTCCGGTTCTTCATCCAAAAAGCCTCCGGTGAAAGGAAGCAAGGAAAACTATTCTGCTGAAGATATTGAGGTCCTTGAAGGTCTTGAACCCGTTCGCCGCCGTCCCGGAATGTATATTGGCGGCACAGATGACAAAGCCCTGCACCATTTGTTTGCGGAGGTCATCGACAACTCCATGGACGAGGCCGTTGCGGGCCATGCAAACTGGATCGAAGTTGAGTTGGGTGCAGACGGTTATTTGAGCGTTATTGATAATGGCCGCGGTATTCCGGTAGACCCGCATCCGAAATTCAAGGATAAATCCGCTCTTGAAGTCATCATGACAACACTTCACGCAGGTGGCAAATTCGACTCTGGCGCATACGAAACTTCCGGCGGCCTTCATGGTGTTGGCGTTTCAGTTGTGAATGCCCTTTCAGAACATCTGGTGGTGGAAGTTGCGAGAAATCGGCAACTCTATGTGCAAGAGTTTCGCCAAGGCATTGTTCAGGGCAAGTTGAAGAATACAGGCGACGTTCACAATCGTCGCGGCACAAAGGTATCGTTCAAGCCTGACGAAGAGATTTTCGGCAAAGGCGCCAAATTTGACCCTGCACGCCTATACAAAATGGCACGTTCAAAAGCCTATCTGTTTGGCGGTGTCGAAATCCGCTGGAGTTGTGATCCGTCACTGATAAAGGAAGGCGCTGATGTAACCGAAAAAGCCGTCTTTCACTTCCCCGGTGGTTTGAAAGACTATCTGGAAGCATCGCTCGGTAAAGCACATAAAGTCACCGCAGAACCTTTTGCGGGCAAATCTGACAAAAGCTCAGGCCACGGCGCACTGGAATGGGCGGTAACCTGGTTTGGTGACGATGGTTTCGTCAATTCATACTGTAATACCGTCCCAACGCCAGAAGGCGGCACCCATGAAGCCGGCTTCCGCATTGCATTGACTAGAGGCCTAAAAGCTTACGCGGAAATGGTTGGAAATAAAAAAGGGTCCATGATCACTACTGATGACGTGATGACTTCGGCGGCTGCCATGATTTCCGTATTTATTCGCGAGCCGGAATTTGTGGGCCAGACCAAAGACAAACTCGCGACAGTCGAAGCGCAGAAAATAGTAGAGAATGCAATCAGAGACCCCTTTGATCATTGGCTGGCCGGTTCCCCGCAACAAGCCAACAAACTGTTGGAATGGGTGATAGATCGCGCTGAGGAGCGTTTGCGCCGCCGCAAGGAAAAGGAAATCAACCGCAAATCTGCTACACGTAAACTTCGATTGCCTGGCAAATTAGCGGACTGTTCAGCGAATGCGAAAGGCGGAACAGAGCTCTTTATCGTAGAGGGTGATTCAGCGGGTGGCTCGGCAAAACAGGCACGCGACCGAATTTCACAAGCGATATTGCCCTTGCGTGGCAAAATTCTGAACGTTGCCAACGCAGGCAGAGACAAGTTAGCAGCAAATCAACAAATCGCGGACATCATTCAGGCGCTTGGGTGTGGAACCCGCACCAAATATCGCGATGAAGACCTGCGTTATGACCGCATTATCATCATGACGGATGCGGACGTAGATGGTGCACACATCGCGTCACTGTTGATCACCTTCTTCTACCAGGAAATGCCCGATCTAATCCGGGATGGAAAACTCTATTTGGCAATTCCACCGCTCTATAAAATTTCTCAAGGTGGGAAGACCCTCTATGCGCGGGATGACGCACACAAAGACGCTTTGCTGGAAACGGAATTCACTGGAAACAAAAAGATCGAAATCGGACGGTTTAAGGGCCTTGGCGAGATGATGCCAGCCCAATTGAAAGAAACTACGATGGACCCGAAGAAACGCTCATTACTTCGTGTTGAAATTCCGGAAATTGATGAAAATTCGACGCGTTCGACGGTGGATCAACTGATGGGTAATAAGCCGGAAGCCCGTTTTCAGTTTATTCAGGAAAAAGCCGAGTTTGCTGAAGAAGATTTGTTAGACGTTTGACGCGCCGAGTATATGCCCGGCGCGCTAAACTAAAGCTAGTTCAATTTTTTCGAAATACCGAAATTGATTGTATTTGACGTCAGTTCATGACGTTGAAAATCCGGTGGCGGAGCACAACAATTAATAATTGTGCCGTCAGCATCACCATAATCGCTGTATAAATATTCAACCTTCGCAGTTACCCCTTCTGAAATTGCGAATTCAATCCCGGCACCAACGGTGTAACCAGTTAAAGTGTCAGAGAACTGGTCTCCAAAATTGAAGAATGGACCCGGAAAGGCGAAGTCAAGATCAAAATCAGCGACCGCAACACCACCTGTTGCATAAAATAGTACGTCGTCTTTAATCATGCCCAAACGCGCTCTAAGTGAAGCCTGCCAATTCATCTCTGCACGACCAAATACGCCAAACAAAGGATTTGCAGCGCCGACTGCATCAATATCGGTCAAATTGATGTCCGCAACCACACCGAACAAAAAATTTTCATTAACCCAGTTGTGGCCGCCATGAATACCAAATTGGAAACCGTCATCTTCTGCAGTTCCAACTGTTAGATTTACTGGCGCGCCAAATGCCGGATCACTAAAATCATCTTCAACGTCCAATGCACCAATCTGTGCACCAATATATGTGCCTTCCCAACCAAAACGACTTTCGTCAATAAACGCTTCATCTGCTGCGAACGACGCAGACGGAAGCAATACTGCGCCTAGGAGCGCACCAAAAAGATGTTTCATGATAATCCCTGCCAGCTTTTTTCATTTTTTTGAGCATTATCACAAGCAAGTGAAAAATGCCGTGTTTTTTCTGCAACACTTAATAGGTATTTAATATCTTTGGCCAAATTCTCTCAGCCGTTGAAAAAACCTGCAAAAATTGACTTTTACGTCAGAGTAGACTAGGCAATGCGCAGAGCGGCTGAAACATAAACCGGCCTCGGGGCGTATCTGGAATAAATAGTTCCGAACTTAATACGAAAGCAATCAAGTCACATATGAGTTTTGATGATCTCGGACTGAGCAAAAAAGTGCTGGCTGCCGTTGAGGCATCCGGTTACACCGAACCCACACCTATTCAAGCGCAAGCCATCCCGCACGTTATGCAACATCGTGATGTGTTGGGCATTGCGCAAACCGGCACCGGTAAAACGGCTTCCTTCACTTTGCCAATGCTTTCGCTGCTCGAAAAGGGACGTGCAAGGGCAAGAATGCCTAGAACCTTGATCCTCGAGCCAACGCGCGAACTGGCCGCTCAAGTTGAAGAAAACCTCAACAAATACAGCCAGAACCACAAGCTGACCGTTGCATTGCTTATCGGCGGCACATCGTTCGAAGAACAGTTCAAAAAACTGGATCGCGGCGCTGATATTCTAATCGCAACGCCTGGCCGTCTGCTCGATTGCTTTGATCGCGGCAAAATCCTGATGACTGGCGTCGAGGTGCTGGTGATCGATGAAGCCGACCGAATGCTAGACATGGGCTTTATCCCTGACATTGAAAAAATCTGCAAAATGGTGCCCTTCACGCGCCAGACACTGTTTTTCTCAGCCACCATGCCGCCCGAGATCGAGCGACTGGCGAACCAGTTCCTGCAAAATCCGGTGCAAGTGACTGTTGCAAGGGCTTCATCGACTTCCGAAACAATCACCCAATATGCGGTTGCTTCTGAAATCGAAGATTGGGAAAAACGCGCCCTCCTCCGCAAGCTGATTGATGACGCGGAAGAACTGAAAAACGGGATTGTTTTCTGCAATCGCAAGCGGGATGTGGCCAACCTCTGGAAATCGCTGGATCGTCACGGATATTCCGCTGGCGCTCTCCACGGCGACATGGATCAGACCAGTCGAACCGCGACGCTTAAAGCATTTAAGGACAACAAAATCAGTTTGCTGATAGCAAGTGATGTTGCCGCCCGCGGCCTCGATATCCCTGATGTCAGCCATGTCTTTAACTTCGACGTTCCTGTTAATGCCGAGGATTATGTTCACCGGATTGGCAGAACCGGGCGCGCTGGCCGCAAGGGCACAGCCTATATGGTGGTGACACCAGAAGAGCAAAAAGGCTTTGAGGCAATTGAAAAACTGATCGACAAAGAGATTGATTGGCTAGGCGACAAAGTAGAATGGGATGAGCGCGCCGGTAAAAAACGCCGCGGCAAGAAGGGTAAATCTGACAGGCCAGAGAAATCCCGCTCAAAAGCACCCAAGCAGGCAAATGAAGCAGAGGAAGCCCGTCCACGAAATCGACGGGGTAAAGACATCATTCCGGAAATCGATCATTCTGACGCCACGCATGCCTTTGGCGGCGAAGAACATGTTCCGGCTTTCTTGCTCAATGCCGGCTAAGTAGACGCCTTTTTCTCTTCCCGATACAGCGTCTCCTCCATCTCCTGCTGCAGATCAAACAATGATCCAGTGGAAAATCCGTCAGCTGTCTTTGGAGTCGGCGCGTGAATTCTCACTGGAACTGAACTGAGCCGGGGTTCAAGGGTGGGCTCGCCGCGTAAAATTCGGGCGTTGAACTTTTCCCACTCATAGGAATGAAAGATCGGAAAAGCATCCACCGCCACATAGTTGAACAACAATAATGGTCGGTTTGTTTGCGAGCGATTGGTCGTTGAGCCGTGAAGGGTTCGAACATGGTGGATGGAGATGGAGCCCGCGGGCGCCGTCAATGGAACAGCGCTGTCAACCCCATGATCCAGATTGCTGGAATTGATGCCACCAACAAATGTTCCATTCTGGTGGTGGTCGTAGATCTTGCCCTTGTGCGAACCCGGAACAACCATCAACGGTCCATTCTCAATGGTACAATCTTCCAGCATGATGCCAACCGCCAACATGTCATCATTGGTTTGCGGGTAGAACGCCCAATCCTGATGCCACTCTACAGCCGCGCCACCTGAGGGCGGTTTGAAATTCAGCTTTCCATGGTCAAAGCGGACAGATCCACCCAAAAGTTCCTTGACCAGATCAACTAGCGGTTCATATCGCATGGCGCGGTCATAGACATCTGCAAACGCTTCGGGAGAAACAATACGTCTGAGTTGCGGAACACCGGCGGCATTTTCAAAACTGTCCAGCAATTCGCCGTGTAGCCTGCCCGCTGCGACTTCAGAAACACAATGCGTTGTGAAACTTCGCAACTCCTTCAGCAGGTCATCGGGGATAAGCTTTTCGACA
>JASJDO010000144.1 GCA_030065115.1 Rhizobiaceae bacterium
TGGAGGAAACGAAATGCTCAGGAAGAAGGTAGGTGGGGTTGCGAATGGCCCCCGTCTGTCATCAACTCTCGCAAATATTTCGGGTACTGCAGTTAACCGGCGTGATTTTCTTAAACGCTCTGGTCTCGCAGTAGGCGGCATTGCAGCCGCTGGTGCTCTCACAGCAGGTACAACCAAAAAGGCAAGTGCTGCTGGCGGAGCGACAGGCAATGTAGAAACGATTAAATCAGTATGTACGCACTGTTCGGTCGGATGTACCGTTCTTGCAGAGGTCTCTGACGGTGTCTGGATCGGCCAGGAACCGGCTTTTGATTCACCGTTCAATCTGGGCGCCCATTGCGCCAAAGGTGCCGCCGTCCGCGAGCACGCGCATGGTGAACGACGCCTGAAATACCCGATGAAGCTGGAAGGTGGCAAATGGGTTCGCCTGTCCTGGGATGACGCCATTAATGAAGTTGGCGAAACAATGCTGAAAATCCGCGACGAGTCAGGGCCGGATTCGGTTTATTGGCTTGGTTCAGCGAAACACAACAATGAGCAGGCATATTTGGTCCGCAAGTTTGCTGCCTACTGGGGCACCAACAACGTAGACCATCAGGCCCGTATCTGTCATTCGACTACGGTTGCAGGTGTTGCGAACACCTGGGGCTACGGTGCTATGACCAACTCCTATAATGACATCCACAACTCGCGTGCGATCTTCATTATCGGTGGCAACCCGGCTGAAGCACATCCGGTTTCCCTGCTCCATGTTTTACGAGCCAAGGAACAAAACAACGCTCCGTTGATAGTGTGCGACCCGCGCTTTACGCGAACCGCAGCGCACGCAGACGAGTATGTACGTTTCCGTCCAGGTACGGATGTTGCCCTGATCTGGGGTATCATGTGGCACATCTTCGAGAATGGCTGGGAAGACAAGGAGTTCATTCGCCAGCGTGTTTGGGGTATGGACCAAATCCAGGCCGAAGTTGCCAAGTGGACACCGGAAGAAGTTGAGAATGTGACCGGGGTACCTGGTTCGCAACTTCGTCGGGTGGCCCGCACAATGGCTCAGAACCGGCCTGGCACCGTAATCTGGTGTATGGGTGGTACTCAGCACACAAACGGCAACAACAACACTCGTGCGTATTGTGCATTGCAACTGGCTTTGGGCAATATGGGCAAGGCTGGAGGCGGAACCAATATTTTCCGCGGCCACGACAATGTGCAGGGAGCGACCGATCTTGGTGTTCTTTCTCACACATTGCCTGGCTACTACGGCCTCAAGACCGGTTCATGGAAACATTGGGCCCGCGTTTGGGACACCGACTATGAATATCTGCTCGGTAGGTTCGCTTCCAAGGATTTGATGGAAGGTAAAGGTATCCCTGTCTCTCGCTGGATTGATGGTGTGCTGGAAGATGAAGCCAATATGGATCAACCAGCCAAAGTGCGAGGCATGGTGTTCTGGGGGCACGCTCCAAACTCTCAAACCCGTATGAAGGAAATGAAGACGGCAATGGAGCAACTCGACCTCTTGGTGGTGATTGATCCGTATCCGACTGTTTCCGCAGTTCTGTCTGACCGGACTGATGGCGTGTACCTGCTTCCGGCTTGTACCCAGTTTGAGACGTATGGATCGGTAACGGCTTCGAACAGATCAATTCAGTGGCGCGACCGCGTTGTGGAACCGCTGTTTGAATCTCTGCCAGACCATACTATTGCCTACAAGCTCGCTGCCAAAATGGGTTTTGCGGAAGAACTCTTCAAAAATGTGAAAATCGAAAACGATGAACCATTGGTTGAAGACATCACCCGCGAATTCAACAAAGGCATGTGGACAATCGGCTATACTGGTCAATCTCCGGAGCGGTTGCGCGAACATATGAAATATCAGCATACGTTTGACCGCACCACGCTTCAGGCAGTTGGTGGCCCGCTTGATGGTGAGTATTACGGCATGCCATGGCCTTGTTGGGGTACTGCCGAGATGAAGCATCCGGGAACTCCGATCCTGTATGATCCATCCAAACCGGTGGCAGAAGGTGGTTTGACGTTCCGCGCTCGATTTGGCGTTGAACGCGATGGCGACAATCTCCTTGCAGAAGGCTCATGGTCTGAAGGTTCGGAGATTGAAGACGGGTACCCTGAATTCACCATGGCGATGCTGACATCGCTTGGTTGGGACGGAGACCTTACCGCTGAGGAACGCGCTTCAATCGACGCAGTTGCAGGTGAAAAGACCAACTGGAAAACCGACCTTTCAGGCGGCATTCAGAGGGTTGCCATCGAACATGGCTGTGCGCCATTCGGAAACGCGAAAGCCCGGACCGTCGTCTGGAACTTCCCGGATCCGGTGCCACTTCATCGAGAGCCGCTTTACACGCCTCGTCGTGACCTGCTCGACAAGTATGCGACTTACGAAGACCGCAAGTTCTATCGTCTGCCGACAGCTTATGCTTCGATCCAGAAGACAGACTTCTCGAAGGATTATCCAATGATCCTGACTTCTGGTCGCCTGGTTGAATACGAAGGTGGCGGCGATGAGACACGGTCCAATCCGTGGCTTGCCGAACTTCAGCAGGACATGTTTGTGGAAATAAACACTGCCGATGCCAATACGCTCGGCATTCGTGATGGCGAACAGTGCTGGGTCGAAGGTGCCGAAGGAGCACGCGTCAAGGTTATGGCGATGGTCACTGAGCGGGTCGGCAAAGGCGTTGCCTTCATGCCGTTCCACTTTGGAGGTCATCTGGAAGGCAAGGATCTGCGGAGCAAGTATCCACCGGGTGCGGATCCATATGTTCTGGGTGAATCGACCAACACCGCGCAGACCTACGGGTATGACTCGGTGACCCAAATGCAGGAAACCAAAGCCACGCTTTGTAAGATCGAGCGGGCATAGGGAGGAGATCAGCTATGGCTAGAATGAAATTTCTTTGCGATGCCGAACGCTGCATTGAATGTAATGCCTGCGTGACAGCGTGTAAGAACGAGCATGAAGTCCCGTGGGGTGTGAACCGGCGCCGGGTTGTGACCATCAATGATGGCAAACCGGGTGAGCGATCCATCTCCGTTGCATGCATGCATTGCTCGGATGCACCGTGTAAGGCGGTGTGCCCGGTGGATTGCTTCTATGACACGGAAGATGGTGTTGTTCTGCACTCAAAGGATCTGTGCATCGGCTGCGGATATTGCTTCTATGCATGTCCGTTCGGCGCGCCACAGTTCCCGCAGGCTTCAAACTTTGGCTCTCGCGGCAAGATGGACAAGTGTACCTTCTGCGCGGGCGGTCCTGAAGACGACATGTCTCAGGCAGAGTTCCAGAAGTATGGCCGCAATCGGCTGGCTGAAGGCAAACTTCCGCTTTGTGCAGAAATGTGCTCCACCAAGGCGCTACTTGCCGGTGACGGCGACGTTGTGTCCGCTGTTTATCGCGAGCGTGTTGTAGCACGCGGCTTCGGAGCAGGAGCATGGGGTTGGGGTACGGCTTACGGTCAAAAAACCGGCGGCTAGTTTAACCCGCAGCTTCCTTGTTGGATGCTTCACAAAACCAATTGGGGGGCGGCTGAGTTTCAGCCCCCCTTTTCTTTCAGATTTTTTGGCCAGCTCTCAGTCTGGCATCATCAGGAGGTCGCCATGTTTTTGGCCCGCTCGATTCAGGCATTCTTTCTTGCGTTGTCATTTTTGTTTTTGATCACTGTTAGTGGAACCGGCAATCATGCAAATGCACAGTCGAACAGTCCCGAGCTACCAGCAGGTGCCGTTCCAGGCGGCACCACAGACGGGAACTCATCGGACTCAGAATTATGGCGCATGATCCGACAAGGTGGTCAGGGAACAGTTGCTGGCGTGAACGAAAAATCCGGCCTGATGATACAATCACAGGGGGAAGAGTGGCGTCAGATTCGCAATGGCCCCCTTCCAGCATATTCCGCAATGGCCATCCTCGGGATTTTGCTGTTGCTGTCTCTGTTCTATGCCGTACGCGGCAGAGTGAAGATTGAGCATGGCAAGTCTGACAAAACCATAACAAGGTTCAGCCTTGTAGAGCGGGCGTCTCATTGGTTACTTGCCTCAAGCTTCATCATATTGGCGCTGACCGGCCTCAATCTGATATTTGGCAAAGACCTTCTAATGCCAGTCATCGGTGCAAGTGCGTTTGCCAATCTGACCATATTTGGAAAATACGTTCACAACTATGTCGGCTTTGCCTTTATGGCAGCCCTTTTCATGGTTGCTGTGCTTTGGATAAAGCATAATTTCCCAAATCGTCACGACCTGATTTGGTTCGCCAAGGGTGGCGGAATACTCAGTATGGGTCATCCGCCTGCAAAGAAATTCAATGCCGGACAGAAGATCATATTCTGGGTTGTTATTCTTTGCGGCATCTCGATTTCGATGTCCGGATGGGCGTTGCTGAACCCATTCTCCACTACGATGTTCGCTGACACCTTTGCGATCTCAAACAGTATTTTTGGCACCGATTTTCCAACTGTCCTCGCTCCAATTCAGGAGCAACAATACCAGAGCCTGTGGCACGCGATCATGGCCGTGTTCATGATTGTGGTCATAATTGCGCACATCTATATCGGGTCTGTTGGCATGGAAGGTGCGCTGGATGCGATGACATCTGGTGAAGTCGATGAGAACTGGGCGATGGAACATCACTCTCTGTGGGTTGAGGAAGTGAAATCCGAAAGCAAGAACCTAACTGACGCCGGAAGGGCACAGCCAGCGGAGTAGACCCGATGAGGCTGAAGCTGACATACGCATCAAAACGCAGCTTTCTTGCTTCGTTGATCCTGTCATTTTTACTGGCCTTTACAACTGCGAACGCAAACGATCTGCCAACCCAGTTGAAAGGGCATGGCGGACCCATCAAATCGATCAGTATTTCCCCTGATGGTGAGCGCGTGCTCACTGCGTCTTTTGACTATTCGATTATTCACTGGGATATCACCGGCGCAGAGGCTCGCATTCTCCATCGTTTGGAGGGGCATGATGCAGCAGTCAATGATGCGATATTTCTCCCCGGCCGGAAAAAGGCAGTATCCGTCAGTGATGACGGCACACTTGGCATATGGGATTTGGAGGCTGGCACCCTTATACAGCGTATCGACGCACCGCAAGACAAGGTTCTCGACATAGCGGTATCCTCCGATGGCAAGCTGGCCGCGGTCGCGCGTTGGGACGAGACGGTAAGGCTTTATGATCTGGATTTGCAATTGGAACTTGCGGTCCTCAAGGGACATCGCGGGAATGTAAACAGTGTCGTATTTTCCAGAGACGACCGTTTTCTGTATTCAGCATCTTATGATGGCCAGATACTGGAATGGGATGTTGAGACCTTTCGCATGCTTCGCCCGGTCTATCGTCATGGATGGGGAATAAACACACTTGCTTTGCTCAAAGACGACCGGCTGATGTTCGGTGGTCTCGATGGAACGGTAGCGGCGGTGGATATAGAACAGGCAGAACGAGTCGTGGATTTTGCCAAACGCGAAAGACCCATTCAAAGTGTCAAGGTTTCCAAAGACGGGGCATTGGCTGCATTCGGAGATGGAACGGGTCAGATACAGGTTTTCGCAGCCGATAGCGGCAAGCAAATAGAAACCGCCGAAGTGACTTACGGTCCGGTATGGGATTTTGATTTTGTATCCGGGACTAATCAGATTTATCACGTTGGTTTGGATGATTTTGCGACACGTTGGCAGATTTCCCCGCGCAAGCTCAACCAGAACCAGGCAGAACTGCCCCGCCGGTTTCAGGTGCGCGACAGCAGCGACCCTGGTGAACTAGAATTCCAGCGCAAATGCAGTGTTTGCCATACATTGGTTGAAGACGGCGCGAACCGCGCGGGCCCTACCCTGTTTAAGGTGTTTGGACGCAAGGCCGGAACTTTGCCGGGATACAAATATTCGAAAGCCTTGCTGGATTCTGATATCATATGGAACGAAGAAACGATTGGCTTGCTATTTGATGAAGGTCCAGACAAGATAGTTCCGGGTACCAAGATGCCAATCCAGAGGCTGAAACAAATCGAACGCCGTGAGGACCTGATCAGATTTCTCAAAACGGCGACGCAGCCTACGGAGTAAACAGGGAAGCGTGATATGAAGTCGGTAATATATGGCCTCACAGCAATGCTGCTCATCAGCGTAGTTGCCTGGGGTGTTACTGGAGTGATGGCGACGTCATCCGGTGATCTGTATTCAAGCGATAACAACTCTGTGCGACTAGACTAGGTCTCGTGCGGAAAACGCTTCTTTTTCTTCTTCTGTCCATGTGGGTGATCAACTCCGCTTCTGCAGTTGAGTTGCCCGTCCATGCATGTGCAAACAAGATCGATTGCGCTACGCGATCAGTTGTCAGCCTGTTGCCGGATTGGCCGGAAAACTTCACAAGAAACGAAGAGCCCGAGGGGTCCGGGATTGTGCTTGGTGACGGGACCCTGATCGCAACTGCCGATCATGTTATTGGGCCGGCAAAATCTGCAAGAATTCGAACCTGGAACGGCGTCGTATCGAGTGCTGAGATCGTATTGCGCGACCCATTGACTGATATCGCGTTGTTGAAAACGGATTCACCTCTGACACCGTTCCCGACCAACAGCTTTGCTGCCGTTGCAGATGAAGCCTGCGCCATTGGCAACGCGTTCGGTCTTGATCTGTCCGTAAATTGTGGTGTGATATCTGCTGCGCGGGTGTCGGGTGTCGGTTTCAACCCCATTGAGGATTTCCTGCAGACTGACGCTGCTGTTAACCCCGGCATGTCTGGTGGTGCGCTGGTTGACGAAAACGGCAATCTGGTCGGGATGTTGTCCGCAATATTCACAAGACAATCAGATGCAAATATCGGGGTCAATTTTGCCGTTTCCGAAGCCCTGCTTTCACATGTTGTGGAGACATTTCAGAACAATGGCAGCGTTTCCCACAGAAGGCCCGGCATTGTTGTTCGCCAGAATAACCCCGCCCTGACTGAAGGTGTCCTTGGGGCCGAGATAATGAGAGTATACGCACAATCTCCTGAAGAGGACGCCGGAATGGAAGTCGGCGACATCATTCTTTGGGCAGGAGGCCGCCGCATCAAACGTATAGGGACATATGCTGCTGCAATCACACTTTCCGCGCCCAATGAACATATCGATCTCGTTGTATTACGCGGCAAGAAGCAGATGAACCTCAGACTGAATTTCTAATGTATATTATGGAGACAAATTATGAGTGACGAATTCAACATGTCGATGCGCAAGTTCCTGAAGCAGGTTGGTGTTACCTCACAACAGGAACTCGAAAAAGCGGTCCGAGAGGCTGACCTTTCAGGACAAGGAACTTTGTCCGTTAAAGTTGTGCTTACCGCAGAGGGCACTGACCTCAACCATGTTGTTGAAGGCGAAATCACCCTGCCCGGCTAAACGATGAAACAAGCTCCAAGTTTTCCGCCGTTATTGAAGGGTCACCGGGTTTCGATTGGTAAAGACCCGATGGCTCAGGCACGATCCATGATTGCCAAAGGCAAGCTTGGCGCAGGCGACCTGTTGTGGTCTGAGGATCGCAACACCATGCGGTTTACCGTTGTTCTGGAACCTGAGGTCAAACGCCAGCGATGCGGGGAGATGGTTCACCTGTTAATGGTGGCCTTTGGCGACGCCGCAGGTTCGATCAGCGCACCAGAAATCGCGATCAACTACAGATGGCCATCGGAAATCCTTGTTAACGAGGCAAGCGTCGGCTCGGTTGACGTGATATTATCCGATGAACACAGCGACGAGATTCCAAACTGGATGATCTTGGGCATCTCAATCGCCATTGCTCCAAACACGGCAATACAAGACCCGGGCATTGATGCTGACAGAACAACCATGTGGGATGAAGGTTGCGGAGACATCAGCCGCACGGAGTTGCTGGAATCCGTATCGCGGCATTTGGTGAATTGGATTCACACGTGGAGCGAGGACGGATTTCGACCGGTTCATGAACAATGGATGGGCCGCATTAGTGAGAAAAACAAGTTGTCACCCGTACTAGCTTCCGGGGTATTTCAGGGTCTCGATGCGCATGGCAATGCGCTTGTCAAAACCGACAGTGGGACTAAAATACTTGAAACA
>JASJDO010000145.1 GCA_030065115.1 Rhizobiaceae bacterium
CAAGCCAGTGGCTTGAAAGAATGGAAATTGCGGAGTTTGCGAGCCGTGACATATCCCAGTTGTCAGGAGGTCAACGTCAACGCGTTGCACTTGCCCGTGCGCTGGTGACAGAACCGGAAATCCTGTTGCTGGATGAACCATTGTCAGCTCTGGATGCACATCTCGTCATTCGAATGCAGCAGGTGTTGACACGATTACAGAAGGAGCTTGGGATTACTTTTGTCTATGTTACCCACTCACAGTCCGAAGCCTTCGCCATGGCGGATCGGGTTATTATCATGGGTAACGGTACGATTGCGCAAATGGGAACGTCGAAGGATATTTATCGTTCGCCAAGAAACCGTTTTGTTGCCGAATTTGTTGGTCGCAACAACATCATTTCCGGGAAGGTTTCCAAGGCTGCAGGAAAAATGATTGAGGTTGAGACTTCGGCTGGTGCGTTCAAAATCCCTTCGGCAGGAACAAAAGCTGTGAAGGCGGGAGATGATTTAAGCTTTTCAGTTTCGGCTGATTTCATGAAACTTCACACAAAAAAACCTTCCGCGCAGTCTAAGGAAAACAGTCTGCCGGTTACCCTGATCTCCGAGGAGTTCGTTGGCTCGGTTGTGACGCTTTTTCTTGAAGGGCCCAACGGAACTGAATTCAAGTGTCAACTTCAGGAGCGTGAGTTGGGCGATCTTGATCTCAAGTCGGATGCAAAATTGTATCTCAGTTGGCCGATTGATAGTGGCCATGTATTGGAGGAGTAGACATGATTGCTAATCCTATTCCCTGGCCCAATGGGGCCAAATGTGCCTGCGCCATTACCTTTGACATGGATGCGGACAGCCTAATTCATATTGCCCGCCCGCAAGATGGGTATGACCGACTTTATCCCATTTCCATGGGGAAATATGGGCCGACAGTCGCTGTACCGCGCATTCTTGAAACCTATCGAAAGTTTGGCATCAAACAATCCTTTTTCATTCCCGGCTGGTGCATCGAACAATATGCCGAGACTGTGGAATTGATCGTCAAGGATGGTCATGAGGTTGGGCATCACGGATGGATCCATGAGGATCCGATTGCGACTTCGGGCAATCAGCGGGAGTGGGTAGAAAAAGCGCTCGATGCCTATGCCAAGATTGTTGGGGGCAGGCCACGCGGTTATCGGGCTCCGGTCTATAATGTTACGCAAGAGGTGATCGATCTGCTGATCGAGCATGATTTCAAATATGATTCATCTCTAATGGCCGATGATATTCCCTATCTGATGAAAACTGCCGACGGCGAACTTTACGAAATGCCGGTTCACTGGGGTACGGATGACTGGCCACCCTTCGCGCACTATGACGAAATTGGGTATATGATGCCGGTGCGAGGGCCATCTGCTGGCTTGCAGGGATTTTGGGAGGAGTTCGAGGCCCAATATGAAGCTGGCGGGTTTTTCATGCTCATTGTTCACCCATTCCTTACCGGTCGGCTTGCGCGTTGGCGGTTAGTCGAACAATGGCTTGAGAATACTCTGGAAAACAAAAATGTCTGGTTCGCGCCGCTGGAAAAGATAAAGGCTCATGTTCAAAAGCTTCACGAAGCGGGAACCTACACTCCAAGGACTGAGAACCTTCCGTATTACACAGGACCACAGGCTTAGGGTTTGATCAGAGGTCATTTAGATAGTCGTTTCTTGCATAGTCATGCATTGATGGATGCGGTATGAATTGACGGCTTTTACTGACGTTGGGAATGCATGGAAATGGAGCGCGTTGATACGCTGATCGTGGGGGCAGGGCAGGCCGGTTTGGCGATGAGTGAACACCTGAGACTCAATGGTGTAGACCATCTCATTTTGGAAAAAGATCGTATTGCGGAACGTTGGCGCAGCGCGCGCTGGGATTCACTGGTGATGAATGGCCCTGCCTGGCATGACCGTTTTCCGAGCATGGAGTTTTCTGATAGCGGACCCGACGATTTTCCGGGGAAGGAAAGCGTAGCGGCTTATTTCGAAGAGTTTTCAAGGCAGATTTCTGCGCCCATTCGGTGTGGTGTAGAAGTTCTGTCTGTGGCGCGGGATGATGATAGTTTCGCAGTGCAAACTTCAGAAGGAAACTTGCTGGCGAAGAATGTGGTCGCTGCGACCGGTCCGTTTCAAATTCCGGTCATTCCGCCCGTTGTCCCCGAAGACGAAAACATTCATCAGATTCACTCTTACCATTATCACAATCCTGAGCAATTGCCAGACGGTGGAGTTCTTGTAGTGGGTGCCGGGTCTTCCGGTTCCCAGATTGCAGATGAATTGTTGCGTGCGGGTCGCGATGTGTACTTGTCAGTTGGCCCGCATGACCGCCCCCCTCGAAGCTATCGCGGAAAGGATTTTGTCTGGTGGTTGGGAAAGCTTGGCAAATGGCAGATGAAAACGCCGCCTGCCGGTCGTGAACATGTCACCATTGCCGTAAGTGGTGCCTATGGCGGAAAGACCATCGATTTTCGAAAGTTTGCAGAACGTGGTATGAATTTGGTCGGAATGACGCAGAACTTCGAAAGTGGGGCACTAACATTCGCTCCGGACTTGGCAGAAAACATTCGCGAAGGCGATGCGAATTATCTGTCACTGCTGGCAGAAGCTGATGATTTCATAGAGGCAAATGAATTGGAGATGCCGGAAGAACCGGGAGCCAAGACTATTGCGCCGGAACCGGATTGTATGACCAATCCCATTCTTTCCCTGGATATCAACAAGGCTGGCATCAAATCAATCATTTGGGCAACCGGGTACATTCAGGACTTCAGCTGGCTCAAAGTGGACGCTTTTGATGTGGATGGAAAACCATCGCATGAGAAGGGTGTGTCGAGCGAGCCCGGTGTCTATTTTCTTGGTTTGCCATGGCTCTCGATGCGTGGTTCGTCGTTTATCTGGGGTGTGTGGGAAGATGCGAAGTATCTCGCCTCACATATTGCGGAGCGGCCGCGATGACGAAGCGTGCTGCGTCATGAACTCGGTAGAATTCCTCAGGGAACTTGTTGCATTTCCGACGGTCAGCGCTAATCCCAATCTGGCGCTTGTTGAGTTTTGTGCAGAACACCTCCGGAAGGTCGGTGCGGAAGTCACCCTGATACGCGATCCGGATGAAGCAAAGGCCAACCTTTATGCCACGATCGGCCCGCGTGATGTGCCTGGCGTCTTGTTGTCCGGCCACACCGATGTTGTTCCGGTGGAAGGCCAAGACTGGACGGTTCCCCCATTTGAACTGACAGAGCGGGACGGCAAACTCTTCGGCCGTGGCACAACAGATATGAAGGGGTTTGTTGCCTGCGCTCTGCGTATTGCACTGAAAGCAGCGGACAGGGAAATGGTGAAGCCGCTCCATCTGGCTCTCTCCTATGATGAAGAAATCGGTTGTGTTGGTGTCCGCTCCATGATCGATATGCTTGCCGATGCGCCATTCAGGCCAAAGTTTTGCATTGTGGGTGAGCCGACGCTCATGTCGGTTGCAACAGGGCATAAGGGAAAAACCGCCTGTCAGGTTACCTGCACTGGAAAGGAAGCGCATTCTGCTCTGGCGCCAACTGCGCTTAATGCGCTTCATTTGGCGTGTGACATGGCTGCATATGTTCGTGAACTTCAGGCGGAGATCGCTGAGAGTTCAGGGCGTGATGAGGACTATGATATTCCCTACACAACGCTGCATGTCGGTCAGATTGCAGGGGGTGTTGCACTGAACATTGTGCCAAACCATGCTGAAATAAAGTTTGAAATTCGGAACCTGCAAGAAGATAATCCAGAGGAGCTTCTTGCGCGGATTTCTAATCATGCTGCAACGATCTTGGAGCCACTTAAACAAGAATTTCCTGAAGCCGCGATTGATTTAAACATCACCAATACCTATCCGCCTTTAAGCACGGCGAAAGATGCCGAGGTCGTCAATTTCGTCAAGTCGCTGACCGGGTCGAACTCAACCATGAAAGTGGCATTCGGGACGGAGGGCGGATTATTCTCGTCCAAACTGGGAGTACCAACGGTTGTGTGTGGACCAGGTTCCATGGCCCAAGGCCACAAGCCTGATGAATTTGTCAGTATGGATCAACTATCGAAATGCGATCAGATGCTGGACGAGCTATTGTTGAGATTGGAAGCTGGCGTCTAATCTGAATTTGCTATTGATGCGTGTTGTCTCGCGATCCAGTGCAGAAAATCCAGGACGGTGCCTTCATAATCGGCCTCAGCGAGTGGACCGCCATTGGCAAATCTTGACCCAAAAGACTGCTGCATGATTTCCAGTTTTTCCCGGTCTTCGCGATTAACCTCTTCCCACAATGCGATGCGTTGCCGGACGGTATCTTCATCCAACTCGCTTTTGTAGTTTGACATGGTCCATTTCACTTCGATTGTGTCGACTGTCAAAGGTCGGATGGAAAGAGATACAAGGAGTGTGGCGGCGACACTAACGACCTGACAGGGAAAGACAGAAAAGAGTGTGGAGCGATGCCGCGATTCCTCGCTTAGATCGGGTGCACCTTTGCCACGCGATTCGATATCTTCCGGATAGTTCGCAAAATAGCTGGTAAATCCATCTCCCGATGGGCCTTTTCTGCTCAGTCCGGTTGGCGTGTATCCATGAAGTGTCTCCGGATGCACGACCGAAAGGTGATAGCCTTCCATGAAGTTTTCAACGAGGCACTTCCAGTTCGTGTTCCATATTTCCGTAGCGGTATGAACCAGATGATAATTTTCAGGCTCGTATTCGCTGATCAGTGTTTCAAGTCCGGAGACAGACTGATCAAAGTCAGGCGCATTTTCCGCAAGGCAGATGTAGATGAAACCAAAACGCTCAAGTATGTGGAATTCACCAAGCTTGCAGTTTTTTGGATCGAAGCCGGAATTTTTCATACGTGTGGCGCGTAGTAATGCTCCGTCAGTATCGTATATCCACGCATGATACGGGCAGACGAACCGCTTGGTATTGCCAGAACCTTCTGCCAATCGCATGCCGCGATGACGGCATACATTTGACAGAGCGTTAATGCCGTTTGGTGCCCGGACAATAATGATGGGTTCGCCGAGCAGGTTGAAGGTAAAATAGTCTCCGACATTCGGCACTTCATCCACCCGCCCCGCGCAATGCCAACCACCTTTGAGCACTGTTTTTGTTTCGTGTTCAAAGAAATCCTGGTCAGCATAAAATCTGCCCGGCAAGCCTTGTGGTGCTTCGGCGGGGGCAGATGCCAGTTCTCCCAATTCGTCCCTGAAACTCTGAACATGTTCCAGAAGCAATGGAGAAATTGCGAGTTCCTTACTCATCGCCCGGCACTCCATAAGAGGGTGCCTCTCTTGGATCGAGCGCACGCTGCACATAGGCTTCGAGCTGAGGTTTGTAAATTTCCCAGGCCTTTGAAATTGCATCAATCGGGCTGTCTTCAGTCCAGTCACAGCGCAGATCTGCTACAGGCCATGACACATTGTCACACAATTGCATGCCAGCAGAATGGATAGGGCCTGCCTCACCGCCCGCAGCAAGACCAGCTTTGAGAGCTACCAGAAGACGATCGCCCAGATGGCCGGAGCTTGCTTCGAATGCCGTGACGATTTCGCCAGGTACACTCTCGCTGGCGAGCAGGTTTCCTGCAGCAACAACATTCTTGCCAATCGCATCGGTCCATATGCCGAGAGAATTCGGTCCTGAATGAAGTGCCGTGTTCCCATTTGCATCAATGGCCAAAACCTGGCGATACTCAATGTGATTGCCCTTGGCTTTCACTTCGCTGATTGCCTGTTCTGCTGACAAACCATTTTCCATCAGATCCAGAGCCATTGGGCCAAGAGTAGGATCAGTAATGTTTTGACTTGCAACAGCGCCCACACCTGCACGTGTATAGGAACATCTGGCAGCCACCGCCGGTGAAGAGGAAGATATTGCGACGCCAAACATGCCGGTTTCTTCGCATCGTGCCACGAGTGAGAAGGTCATTCGGGAATTACCGCTGTTGCATCAATTTCAACCAGCCATTCGGGCCTTGCGAGTGCCTGCACTACAAGTCCGGTCGAAACAGGATGAACCCCTTTGATGTATTCTCCCATGGTTCTGTAAACTGCTTCGCGGTGGCGCACATCCGTTATGTAGACGACCACTTTGACGAGGTGCTCCATTTCACCGCCAGCTTCTTCTATCAGCTGTCTGATGTTTTGCATGACCTTGTGGGTTTGTTCCACCGGATCGTGGCTATCGATGTTCTTGGCGTCATCCAGGTTTTGCGGGCACTGCCCTCGCATCCAAACAGTTTTCCCGCCCTGGGTCACGACAGCCTGCGCGAGGTCATTGTCGAGATTTTGCTCAGGATAGGTTTCCTTGGTGTTGAACTTGCGAATGCGCGTATGTGCCAATGATCCACCCCTTTGCAGTTTTCAATCAGGCTTCCTGTAGCCGTTTGTTAATATACTGTGCGAAATCATAATTGGGGCGTTCAAGATGCGACAAGTGTCCCGGTTTTGCGGTGCTTGAGCAAAGTCCGCGATAGACCTTTTCCGTGCAGCCCTTGTCTTCTACATTCACTTCGTCGAGCAGTGTCTTGAGTTGCGTGAAATTAGCCTGCGCATCCGGGTCGTCGACATAATCCTTTGACATTCCGCCGCCAAAGCCAATTCTGACTTGTCCCACACCTTCAGGATGCAACGTGAGATACCAGAAATATCCGGGTGTCAGCGTGATCAGCAGACTTGGGTAGATCGCCAGCAGATAGGTCATTCGCCTACGATCGCCGTGCAACCGATCATTATTCTCGTGTGCCATCGCAATCTTGAGCGAGTCGTCTTTGAGAATGGTATGATAATTGAAAGCGTCTTCGCCGGGCGGACACACCATTTCTTCAAGCTTTGAAAGCCCGCCAATTGTGCCAGCATGACAAACCGGAAGGTGATAGCTCTCCATGAAATTCTCGGCCAACACCTTCCAATTTGTGTTCCAGACATGGGTTTCAAAAAAGGTCTCAGTGTAGTTGGCCATATCATAGTCGCCAACGAGCTCTTCAACCTTGCTCAATTGTTGGGAAACGGGTCTGGCATCGGGATTGAGGGTGACAAAAGCCCATCCCAACCACTCCTCACAGCGTACTTGCGGTAATTTGTAGTTTTCCTTGCAGAAGCCTTCGTTTAAGGTCATTGCCGGGGCGCCTCTAAGGCTGCCATCCAGATTGTAGGTCCATGCGTGATATGGGCAAACGATGCTGCGTGTATTGCCCCGGCCTTCCAGCAGTGTTGACATGCGATGCAGGCACACGTTTGACATGGCTTTAAGTGCGCCTTCATTGTCCCGCAAAACAATGATTGGCTGTTCTGCAAGGTCCAGGGTCACATAGTCGCCCGGATTAGTAAGCGCTGACGCCCGACCGACACAAAACCAGTCTTTGGCGAAGATGTCACTTAATTCCCGCTTCAGGAATTCGTCAGAGGTATAAACCGATGGTGGCATTGCGCGTGCCTGTTCAAACGGAACCGAAACTGTATTCTTAAGCTCTGTAACGCTGTTCATTTCAGACCTCACAAACAAATCCAATGATATTTCTCATAGAATAATCCGTGTTTGTAAAGAAGCCAGTCCACCAAGCGCTGGAAATTGCCTTTATGCGTCAAAATTGGATGCAGAAAACCGCTTTCAAAGGTGCATTTGTGTTTGATAGATTTGTCGAAAATTCTATCAACCAGGGAACCCAGTATGAAACCAGATCGTTTTGATATTGTTGATCCAAACAGGACCATGATGGCGGTTCTTACTATGGGGAATGGTGGTTATGATAAGCTGGTGTACAAGGAAGTTGCCATGCCAGTTCCGGGGCCTGACGAGGTTTTGCTCCGTGTTTTGGCAGCAGGGGTCAACAATACGGAGATCAACACGCGTCTTGGCTGGTATTCGTCCAGTGTTCAGGGCGGAACAGAAGATTTCGCGGGCGAGCAGAATGAGAATGCTGCTGAAAAGACGGATGGCGGTTGGAATGCAGCGACGCCAT
>JASJDO010000146.1 GCA_030065115.1 Rhizobiaceae bacterium
GCTATATCCGGCCCTTGGTATTACAGATACATTTCAGGCAATTATTGGCCAGATTGATTTCTATTCCACGGTAATGGAGGGCATGCTGGCGTTTCTGCTATTTGCTGGCGCTTTGCATGTAAACTTCGACAAAATGGCCGATCAGAAGTGGCCCATTACCATGATGGCAACGATTGGTGTGGTTCTATCGACCTTTATTGTAGGAACCGGATTTTACTATCTGGTTCAGGCATTTGGCATTAATTTGCCATATGCTTGGGCGCTTGTTTTTGGCGCGCTGATATCGCCCACAGACCCCGTCGCAGTGTTGAGCCTGCTCAAGTCAGTCAATGTGCCTGCTTCTTTGGAAGCAAAGATTGCAGGTGAATCTCTTTTCAATGATGGTGTCGGCGTTGTCGTATTCACAATCGTCGTAGCGATTGCGGTGAGTTCGGGAGCGGAGCAAGGCGGCATAGATCTTCTGCATATTGGTGAGTTGTTTGTTGTAGAGGCGATTGGTGGCGCCATTCTTGGCCTGATTACCGGATGGATAGCCTACAGAGCCATGTCTCACATGGATGAGTATTCGCTTGAAATTTTGATCTCACTCGGTGTTGTGGCTGCGACCTATGCGATTGCATTGCGCCTTCATCTTTCTGGCCCGATTGCGGTTGTGATAACGGGTCTATTGATGGGCAATCGAGGGGTTCGGGTCGGCATGAGTGAGAAGACGGCCGAGCACTTGTTTTCGTTCTGGCATCTGGTCGATGAAATACTGAATTCCGTTCTTTTCCTGCTCATCGGTCTGGAAATCCTGATTGTTGCGATTGATCCATCATTTGGCTGGATCGTTGTAGTGACCATCCCATTGGTTTTGTTCGCCCGAATGAGTGCGGTGTCACTGCCAATCATTCTTCTGTCGAAGTTTCAGGCATTTACCACTGGTGCAATACCTGTATTGACTTGGGGTGGTTTGCGCGGCGGTATCTCCGTGGCGCTTGTTTTGTCGCTGCCAGACACCGAGCATAAGCCTCTGCTTCTGACAGCTACATTTGGTGTGGTATTGTTCTCTGTTATTGTACAGGGTCTGACGGTGAAAAATGTGATTAGTCGAACCGTTGATCCCACGCTTGTGTAGGAGTCCTCTATGCCTCGCAAATTCTATACGCTCGATGTATTCACCAACCAGCCGATTGCGGGCAATCCTCTTGCGGTCGTGCTCGATAGTGAAGGGCTTGACGATGCATCGATGCAGGCGATTGCAGTAGAGTTCAATCTGTCCGAGACGGTGTTTGTTTCTCCGGCAGTGGAAGCGGAAAAGGGCGCGGCGATACGGATTTTCACCCCAGCGCATGAGCTGCCGTTTGCTGGCCATCCTACAATTGGAACCGCGCTTTTGTTGAATCAATTGAATCACTTCGGAGTAGAGGATGATTTTGTTCTTGAAGAGAAGGTTGGCCCTGTTCGTTGCGTGATTTCTGAAAGCAACGGTAAGAAAACGGCACGTTTTGGATTGCCAAAAATTGCTACACTGATGGATCATCCGTTCGATACAAATGGCTGGGCGAATGCGCTTGGCCTCGATGCTGGTAGAATTGATGGCGCGAAAGGTAGTCTGTGGAATGGCGGTGTGCCTTATACCATGGTGCCTGTAATATCGATTGAAGATGTTGCAGCTGTCCAGATTGATATGAGTCATCTGAGACAGGTTGAACCCGTTTTCGATGGTATTGCTTCCAATCCTTATGTGTTTTGTAAAGGTGGCGAAGCGCCTGACACAGATTTTCATGCCCGCATGTTTGCCCCGTTGTTTGGTATTCCTGAAGATCCTGCCACGGGTAGTGCAGTAGCTTCTATGAGCGGCTGGATTGCGCAACATGAAATGGCAAATACGGAAAAACGCACTTTCAAGATTGAGCAAGGTTATGAGATGGGCCGCCCTTCACAAATCTATCTGGATATCGAGAAGGTGGATGGGGCAATTGTCAAAGCAGGCATTTCCGGTTCTGCAGTCATCATCAGTGATGGCGTTTTGCACATCTGATCGGTCGTTTCCGCACTTTTAAATTGCCGGTTTTTCTGGCACGAGTACTTTTCAGTCTTTGGGAGAGAGCCGATGTCAGATTTTTATGACTTGGAAACGCTTGCACTGCACGCCGGTCACGTGCCTGATAAAAAGGGTGGATCACGCGCGGTGCCGATCCATCAGACCACATCCTACATGTTTGAAGACAGCCGTCATGCGGCAGCCTTGTACAACATGGAAGAGGGTGGACATCTATACACTCGCATATCCAATCCGACTGTTGCGGTTCTCGAGCAACGGGTTGCGGCCATGGAAGGCGGCGTTGCCGCGACTGCCTGTGCTTCAGGCATGGCAGCGCTTCATCTGGTCACAACCATGCTTGCAAGTGCCGGCGATCATATCGTCTCCACGGCTCAGCTTTACGGGGCAAACATCAATCTTCTCAAGAATACGATGCCGCGTTTCGGTGTGGATACGACGTTTGTTCACGGGCGTGATCTGGACGGGTTGAAGGCTGCCATTCAGGACAATACCAAATTTTTATTCTGTGAACTGATCGGTAATCCCGGTCTGGATGTTCTCGACATAGATGCAGTGGTGAAGATTGCGGATGAGGCGGGAATCCCCGTTGTTATGGATGCCACTTTCTGTACGCCTTACCTCTTCAAACCTTTTGATCATGGCGTTTCGGTCATCACGCATTCACTTACCAAATGGATGGGTGGTCACGGTGTGGCGATTGGTGGTGCAGTAGTTGATGGCGGGAACTTCAACTGGGGAGCATCCGACAAGTTCCCGACCCTGACCTCAGCCCACTATGCATTGGACGGGATCAATTTCTGGGAAGAGTTTGGCCCAGCAGCTCTTACGCAACGCGTGCGCGCAGAAGGAATGTACAATTTTGGTCCATCACTTTCACCTACCAATGCGTTTCATTTGCTTCAAGGCATTGAGACACTGCCGATGCGGATGGAGAAACACATTTCAAATGCGCGAGCGATGGTCGAATTCCTGAAAAATCATGACATGGTAAGTTGGGTGAAGCATCCGGAACTTGAGGATCATCCTGATCATGAGGTTGCAAAACGCTTATTGCCGAATGGCGCTGGCTCCATGATTGGCTTCGGTGTCAAAGGCGGACGCAAGGCGGGCGCCGCATTTATCGAGAGTGTCGAAGTTGCTTCACATCTTGCCAATGTGGGGGACGCTAAAACCCTGGTTATTCATCCAGCGTCAACTACGCACAGTCATATCTCTGCGGAAGACATGAAGGCTGGCGGATTGAGCGAGGATATGATCCGCCTCTCGGTTGGTCTTGAAAGCATTGATGATCTTAAAAATGATTTCAATCAGGCACTAAAGACGGCTTCGCGGGTGGCATCATGAGATTTGAACTGAATGGGCATGAAGTTCACGCATCCACCGGTGGCCGTGATCACAAGGACGGTCAGGAGTACCTGATTTTCCTACATGGTGCAGGGTCATCGCATCTTGTTTGGAGCCAGCAGTCCCGGTCTTTTGCATATGCCGGATACAATGTTCTGGCTGTTGATTTTCCGGGTCACAATCTTTCAGGTGGTGATTTGCTTCCAACCGTAGAAGAGCAAGCCAATTGGGTAGTCTCTGTCATGGATCATCTTGGCATCGAGAAGGCGACACTGGTCGGACACAGTCAGGGTGGCTTGGTCTGTCTTGAGATGGGATCCAAGTCCGCTGATCGGGTAGAAAAAATAATCTTTGTAGCGACGGCGGGAGCTATCCCGGTCAATGATATGTTGATCTCTACAGCTGAAACCAAAGAAGGCAGGGCTAAATCATCCATGACTGCTTGGGGCCTTGGCCCTGATGCGCACCATTTTGAAAATACCGTGCCGGGCTTTTCTCATGTCGGGATGGGATTGCGTACAATGGATCTTAATCCTGAAGGCGCAGTTGCGAATGATCTTAAGGCTTGTGCAGGCTTTGATGGTGGGTTGGAGAAAGCTGCGAGTATTTCTTGCCCAACCATGTGTGTGTTGGCTGGAAAAGACAAAATGACTCCGGTCAAGTTCGGTCGCAAACTGGCCGATGCCTTGCCGAACAACACACTGCATGTTTTGGCTGATGCTGGGCACACAATTCCGGGGGAGCGGCCCCATGAATTGAACGCGCTCATGCGGGATTTCCTGAAGGGTTAAATTGATGCGCGGATGGTTTGCCAGCCTTATTGTTCTGTTAGCACTGGTTGCAGCGCCGTCGGTTGCGTTTGCGCAAAGTGAAGAAGTGCTTCGAACCCGCAAAGTCGTGAATGGGTGGGAGAAGTGGCTGGAAAAACACAAGATCAGCAAGGCATCCATTGCGGTAAGCCACAATGGTAAAATCATGGCCCAGCTGGGACTGGATATGGATGCAACCGACCCTGCGCCGGTTGCCAGCCTTTCAAAAGCGGTTACCGGCATCTGCATCGCGAAACTGGTTGAAGCGGGTAAGTTGGAATTCGAGACCGAACTCAAGGATGTGGTCTCTGAACTCGACAGCTCCGTTCCAATTAAATCGCTTTTGCGTCAGACAAGCGGATACACGCGAGATATTACTCAAAACCCGTTGAAATACAAAGGTCGTGACAAAGAGTATCTCGAGTGGGTTAGCAGGAAGGAAATTTCCAAGGGACGGGACAAGAGTAAAATCGGCCAGTACCACTATAACAATTCAAACTATGCGATGTTAGGAGCAGCTATTCGTCAGGTAACCGGCAAATCTTACGAAGAAGCTTGCAATGAATTGGTGTTTGAGCCGATCAAGATCACAACCGCAAAACTGAGCGAATCCTGGAGGATCATGTCTGCTTGGGGTGGATGGAATATTTCTGCAGTCGATTATCTTAAATTTGTAGATGCATATTTTGGTGTCGGGGAGGTGCTCGGAAAATCTCCTGAAGCGTACCCTCAACACAAGTTTGAAAATGGCATTCGTTACGGAATGGGCTATTTGTTCCGAAGTGGACGGCACGGTGGTTTCAATTTCTGGCATCAAGGTGCCTGGGATTATGAGTGGCAGGGGGAAGTGGCTCGATTTGGTGCCTACTTTGTGAGCTACGACAATGGTTGGACCATAGTCATCAATCATAACAGTTCGACCTTGAAGGGAGAAATTGGCGAGATTGATCGACTTTTTGGAGAGGCGACACACGCGCCGCTCTAATAGATTTTTTGAGATAGGTTAAAGATATGACACTCACATCATCAGACATCAAAAGGGTTTGCGTAATCGGTGGTGGTACCATGGGCGCTGGTATTGCTGCGCAATGTGCAAACGCCGGCGTAGACGTTCTTTTGCTCGACATTAAAACCGATGGAGATGCCAATGCGGTCGCGGAAGGGTCTGTAAAACGGATATTGGAATCTGATCCACCGCTTCTTATGCGTAAGGACAATATCGAGCGAATTACTGTTGGAAATATCGAGGACAATCTTGCGGAGGCTGGAGCTTGTGACTGGATTTGTGAGGCGATCGTTGAGCGGTTGGACATCAAGAAAGGATTATATGCAAGCTTGCTGCCCCATTTGAAGCCGACAACACTGGTGTCTTCAAATACATCAACGATTCCGATCAAACTGCTGGTTGAGGATGCTCCCCAGGATTTCAAGGAGCGGTTCTGTATCACGCATTTCTTCAATCCGGTTCGCTACATGCGGTTGCTAGAACTCGTGAAAGGTGAAGAAACGCGGGATGATGTCATTTCTGCGTTGCATGATTTCAATGACAGAATGCTCGGTAAAGGTGTCGTGAATTGTGCTGACACTCCAGGCTTCCTTGGAAACCGTGTGGGAGTGTTTGCTTTGCAGGCGGCCGTGCACGAGGCTGTGGCCCTTGGCCTCGATATTGAGGAAGCTGACGCGATTTTTGGTCGACCAATGGGCATACCCAAGACCGGCGCTTTCGGCCTTTATGATTTGATCGGCCTCGACCTCATGGGTGATGTGGTTCGTTCCCTCAATTCCATTCTTGAACAAGGCGATCCGTTTCATGAAGTCGGTGGCGAGAATAAGGTTGTAAATGATCATGTTGCGCGTGGTTTCAGGGGTAACAAGTCGGGTGAAGGCTTTTACCGCGAAAAAGAGAATGGTGACCGCGAAGCATGGAATCTCCGGTCTGAAAGCTGGCGTCCCAGAAATCGCGATTTGCCTGAATTGGCTTTAAGGGGAGAGAAGGAAGGACTGACAGTTCTTATAGAAGGTGATGACAAACTGTCGACCTTTGCCTGGCGTGTTCTTGCTCGCATTCTGACGTATTCTGCCAGCCTTGTACCTGATGTTACCCATTCGCCACAGGATATCGATGATGCGATGAAGCTCGGTTACAACTGGGTACAGGGTCCATTTGAAATGATCGATACAATCGGTTCAGGCAAGCTCGTGGAGCGGCTTGAGGCAGAAGGCTGGCATGTGCCGGAGTTCCTGCGCAATTCCGCAGGTAAGCCATTTTATATGCCGGAAGGTAATGTGCTGAAGGTTCGTCATTGGGATGGAGAATTGTATCCGGTGGACCTTCCTGACGGGGTGGTTCGTTTCCACATGACACGGCGAACCATGACTCCAGTTTCTGAAAATGAGGGCGCGAGCCTGTTTCATTTGGAAGATGGTGTTCGACTTGTTGAGTTTCATACGAAAGCGAACGCACTGGATGATACCTGTATGGCGATTGTCCATGAGGCCGCAAATGATCCAGGACCTGGCATTATCGTACACAATGACGCCCAGCATTTTTCTGCCGGTGTGAACCTGGAACGCTTTTTGGCTTTCATCGAAGCTGAGGATTGGGACGGGATAGATCAGTTTTTGCAGCGTTTCCAGCATGCGGTTGAAGCACTGCGTTATTGTAATGCGCCAGTCGTGGGAGCGCCCTCCGGGCTGGCTATTGGTGGGGGCTACGAAGTGCTGGCCCATTGCGACAAGGTTGTTGCCCATTCAAACTCGGTTCTCGGTCTGGTTGAAACGACCGTTGGTGTGGTGCCGGGCGGTGGCGGGGTGAAAGAGACTTATCTTCGCTGGTACAAGGCAACAGGTGACTGGGCAAAAGCTGCACGGAATACGTTTGACCAGATTGGCTATGCGCAGACCGCATCTTCACCGGACGAAGCCATCCCGATGCAGTATTTTGTTGAGGGGCGGGATACGCAGGTGATGAACCGTGACCGTCTCATTGAGGGCGCTAAAGCTGCATTGGCAGCGATGTCAAATGGGTACAAGCCGCGCGAGAGACCAGCATTCAAACTGGCTGGCGGTGCTGCACAGACAGAGATGGATGAGTTTCTTGAAAAGGGTAAGGAAAAAGGTTGGTTTTTCTCACACGACGTTATGGTGGCTTCTACAGTCGCTGAAATCATGACCGGAGGCTCTGACTCTGGCATGATAGAAGTTGATGAAAGAGAGATGTTTGCCCGCGAACGGGCGGCATTTATCAAGCTTGCCAAAACGAAAGAGACGCATGAAAGAATTTTCAGTCTGTTAAGAAATGGGACTTCAATCAGAAATTAGTGCCAATTATTAAGGGTTTTTGCTGATTTTTTGTAGAATTTGCAAAAATTCTGTAGCGTATAAGTTATTTTTCCGGTAGTTTTGGAGCGTGGTCAGGTCCCACAACCCACACAGCCTGATCATAACCGCAGGTGCCGGGCTATCAACCCACACACGATATCAGCAATTGTTTTACAATTGTGCCCATATGGCACTTGCGGTACCTTTCTTTCGACATCGCTGTTTTTTTATCTGAGGCTGCCCTATGAAACTATGGTATTCCCCCGCATCTCCGTTCGTGCGCAAGGTTCTTGTGATGGCACATG
>JASJDO010000147.1 GCA_030065115.1 Rhizobiaceae bacterium
CTGATCGCGAAGAAGCGCCTGAGGACAGCCGCGCACTTCACGGATGAGATTACTGGATTTTTGCTCTGAATTCTTTCCGTCTTTCGCTCACAAATGCACGGTATTGATCCATCTGCATTGGTGACAAGACTTCAGATAGCCTGGCTTCGGTCCTCCTTTGAGATGCCGATATCGGCCCCCTCAATTTCATCACCTGTTGAAAAGTCGGTTTGGTGCCGGGTTCCAGGCCGACAGTTTCCAAAATCGACATGCGCTCATTGAAACCTTCAAGCACAATTGGCTTTGCTTCTGCTTTCTGCGCTTCGGTGAGATTGAGCACAGCAAACATCTTGTTAATCTGGGATGAATCGACCCCCTGGGCATTTGCTGTAATGACAAATAGCAAGACACCAACAATCGGAGAGATGACTGCGGACAATATGGCTTTCAGCATATTCTTTCCTCAACCTTTAGAGCTTAACGAACGCGGTGATATGATTGAAAGAGGGCAATATTCCGTCGCCCAGATTAACATGTGGTAATCTTTGCTCCGCACTGCTCAAACAAGACGAACGATGTGCCTACTGCTTGCGGATTGGCTTCCCGTCCTTGATCTCGTACCAGTCGGGCAAATCATCCGCAAAGATATGCTCGACAATTTCCAGACCGCTGTCGCCATCAATCGAGCCCGCCAGAATTGAGGTAAAACTCTCGCTCTCATTCTTCCAGAAAAGCGCACTTCCGCATTCAGTACAGAACCCACGTTTTGCTTCCGGCATGGTTTCCGGCGATGCCTGATACCATTTGAGTGTATTGCCGCGAATGGTCAGCGCATCATTATCAGCCGCAGTCGCGGCATAACAATACCCGGTTTGCTTTCTGCATTGCCCACAATGGCACATCACAACCGGTCGCATTTCGCAGTTGGCCTCCCAGGTAATTGTGCCGCAAAGACAGGAACCTTTTGTTGTTTCAGCCATTCTTAACCCTTTCAATTAGCAGAGTTTTCATTTCACTCGTATATCTAGAATTTAATCTGGTGGGTGGATTATGCAGCAACTTTCAACAATAGCTATCATTATTCTGGGCATTTATTTTGCTGCCTGGGTCTGGTATTTTCCAATCTGGAGAGGTCGCAAGCCCTTCATCAAATCATTTGTGGTCGACGACCAGATAGAAAATGTCTGGCAAAGACTGACCGCTCAAAACCCGAAACACAGATATCGCTATCAAGATGATCAGCTGATTGTGTCAAGCAAGCTCTTTGGGATGGACGTAGAGAATGTTTTTGAAGTTCTCCCCACAGACCAACCTCATACTGACATGCTGCGCCTTAAGCTGACCCGAAGCGGGGACAAAGAGGTCTTTTATGACAAAGACAATTGGACCTCGGTGTCTGCTGTAAAACGCAACGACTATCAGACAACTGTTGTAATCGCCAGCCAGCGCAAGCAGACCGGATTGTTCGGAATGCTGGAAAACGCACTTTGGACCCGACACACAAAGCGTATTGCCGCATTTGGATATAAAAGCCCCAAAACCACCAAATCAGGAAAAAGAAGAAACTTTAGCGAGTACAAGGATGAAATCATCCTGTCTCTTATCGCGGTTGCCAGTTTTGCAACCATGTGGGGTTGGGAAGGCGCTTTGATCCTGGCTCCCCTGATCCTGTGGCACGAATATGGCCACCTGGTCGGATACAGGATGACCGGTCAGACCGGCTCAAAAATATTCTTGGTTCCATTCTTTGGCGGGTTGGCGGTTGCCAACGAACCGCACAAGTCAGAGTTCGATCGGGCATTTTGTGCCTTGATGGGCCCTGCCATTTGCGCCCCGCTCTCACTGCTTCTCTTTGGAGCCGCGTATGTTTCCGCGTTCTATTTTGACTATCACTGGACCTGGTGGTGGTTTGCATATGCAGCTGTGATCAACTCAACCATGAATGCCCTGAACATGGTGCCTGTCCTGCCATTTGATGGCGGACATATTATGGAATCATACGCAAAGACTATCGCCCCAACCATAGCAAGACAGGCGATGCTCACGATCAGCATTGGTGGCGCGGTTATCCTGTATCAAGCAGGATATCAGGGTTTCGCAATGATTTCTGCCATGTGGGGCATTCCCGCACTGCTTGGGCAAGCTGATCATGTGTACAATGAAAAACGCCCCATGTCTTGGTTTGGGGCGTTATTCATGCTTGGTCTATATGCGCTGACGCTGCTATGTCACGTCGCTGCCATGATGCTGACCTTTTACTACTTTTACTAAGCAGCAACGGTATCCTTGTTGTTGCCTGCGTGGTCTTCCTGAAGGAGCTCTGCAATCAGGAATGCCAATTCCAAAGACTGACTTGCATTGAGACGCGGATCACAATGTGTGTGGTAACGCGAGCCAAGATCCTCCTCGGTTACCTCCCGCGCGCCGCCAGTACATTCTGTAACGTCTTTACCAGTCATTTCAAAATGAACACCCCCAGCATATGTGCCTTCAGATTTATGAATCTCGAAGAACTGCTGAACTTCTGAAAGAACATAATCAAACGGACGCGTTTTAAAGCCACCTGCAGAAATCGTGTTTCCATGCATCGGATCGCATGACCAAACGACTTTTCTGCCCTCTTTCTCAACCGCGCGGATGAGCCCCGGCAAGTGATCGCCAACTTTTTCATGGCCAAAGCGGTTAATTAGGGTCAAACGACCGGGCTCATTCTCGGGATTGAGAATATCACAGAGTTCCAGAAGTCCGTCCGCGGTCATTGATGGACCGCATTTCAACCCAATCGGATTCTTGATGCCGCGGAAATATTCCACATGCGCATGATCTGGCTGGCGTGTTCGATCCCCGATCCATAGCATGTGGCCGGAGGTCGAATACCAGTCACCCGAGGTTGAATCGGTGCGGGTCATGGCTTCTTCGTATCCAAGTAACAACGCTTCATGACTTGTGTAGAAGTCAGTCTCACGCAAACGCGGATACTGATCTGCTGAAAAACCGATTGCTTTCATAAAACGAAGTGTCTGGCCTAGCTGATCAGCAAGCTTTTGATAACGCTCAGATGCCGGATTGTCCTTTACAAAGCCCAGGGTCCACTCATGAACATGCTCAAGATTTGCATAGCCACCTTGAGCAAAAGCCCGGATCAGGTTCAGGGTTGCCGCAGATTGACGGTAAGCCATGATCTGACGCTCAGGATCAGGAACACGAGACCCCTCGTTAAACTCGATCCCATTGATAATATCACCGCGATAACTCGGCAGGGTGATATCCTCCTTGGTCTCTGTATCAGATGAGCGTGGTTTCGCGAACTGACCGGCAATCCTGCCAACCTTAACGACCGGTTTCGCTGCTGCATAGGTAAGCACCACCGACATTTGCAGGAACACACGGAAGAAATCACGAATATTGTCTGCACCATGTTCGGCAAAACTCTCGGCACAATCGCCGCCCTGCAACAGGAATGCCTTGCCTTCCGCCACATCCGCAAGGTGACCTCTGAGGTCTCGCGCCTCACCTGCAAAAACCAATGGCGGATAAGATGCCAGGCGCTGCTCGACTGTCTCAAGTGCTGCCTTGTCGGGATATTCCGGAACCTGAATGATCGGTTTTGATCTCCAGGAGTTCGGTGTCCATGTCTGTGCCATTGGTTTTTACCTGTTTCTTACTCAAATTAAACTCGACCGAAGCAAAACGCACCGGTTACAGCATTGCGTTATAGCCGTGAGTGAATCTTTTTTCCACAGGTTATTGTACCACACATTGGTAAAGCGCGGGACCTTGGTCAGAACCGGACACCTGCGCTTTTCAAAGTCCTATCAAACAGGTCCGCCTCTCCATCATCAAGCGTCACACTTCTTGGATAAAGCGGGTTGTCACGATCACAAATCAGCGGCCGGTCAAACTTTGTAGTTGTATCGACAAAATGCTGAACTCCCTCTTTCCCGTGTTCACGATGAAATCCCTGCATCACCGCATCAAGATAGGATTGCAGTAAACAGCCATCATCCACCACTTCCGGAACTTCATCAGCCACGTAGACATAAAGCGTCTGGGGTGGTGAAAACGTATCCGGCAAAACAAGATTAGCTGGTGTCAGTTTGACACGTGAATAGCCCTCTTCGCGCTCGTCAACCAGCGGCAGATTTTCCAATCTGTCCACCACCATCAAGCCCAGGATATCGCAAGCCGGTTCTTTATGGATGGAAAGAAGAGCAACCTTTTGTGGCAATGTCTCCGTGCGAGCCTGCCAGTGCCGCCGCCAGCCTTTCAACCTAGCGGGAACAACATCCACATAACTCGTTCGAAGCGTGTCCTTGTTGACCAGCGAGCCAAACCCAAAATAACCGACCAATTCGGAAGATTGGTCATTCATCGTCAGACCCGCTCACCATTCACAACCCGGTAGGATGGCGAATACATTGTGACCAGTTCTTCGGCTGCAGTCGGATGAACCGCCATGGTTCGATCAAAATCCGCTTTGGTTGCTCCCATCTTGATTGCAACACCAAGCGACTGCGCCATTTCGCCTGCGGCATGCCCCATAACATGCAAGCCAACAACCTTGTCCGTTTTGGCATCCACAATGATCTTCATCAGCATTTTGTCTGTGGCACCGGAAAGCGTGTTTTTCATTGGCCGGAAATGCGCACGATAGACTTCAAGCTCGGTATACCGTTCTGCAGCAGCTTCCTCTCCAAGGCCAATCGTGCCAATTTCTGGTTGGGAGAAAACCGCAGTTGCAATCAGATCATGATCCGGCTTGGTTGGATTGTTTTTGAACTCTGTCTCGATCAGACACATGGACTCATGGATCGCCACCGGAGTAAGCGCCACACGGTTCGTCACATCACCAACCGCCCAGATATGGTCAACACTGGTTTTGGAATAGGCATCAACCTTTATAAATCCTCGCGCGTCAGTTTCCACACCCGCGCTTTCGAGTCCCAGGCAATCCGTAGCCGGTCCACGACCAATCGCCAGCATCACCTGATCTGCAGAAAGTTCGTTCCCGCCTGATGTATGTGCAATCAATTTGCCTGTAGCCTGCTTCTCAATTTTTGTGAACACCTCACCGCAAATGACAGAGATTCCCCGAGCTTCCATCTCTTCGTGGAGCAAACTACGCAGATCGCCATCAAAACCGCGGAGGATTTCTTCACCCCGATAAATCAGGGTTACCTTGCTACCGAGGCCTGCAAATATTCCCGCAAATTCCACAGCGATATAACCGCCGCCAGCAATTACGATCTCTTCTGGTAGCTCCTCGAGATGGAATACCTCATCCGAAGTGATACAGAACTCGCTTCCTTCAACTCCGGCATCCCTTGTAGGTGTCCCACCCACCGCCACAAGAATTTTCTCTGCAGTTACAGTCTTGTCGAGTGCCTTGAGATAAATTTCATGGGGGCCGCGCAACTCGGCGCGACTATCAATGATATCGGCACCATTGCTGTCGAGCCCTTTTTGATACAGCCCTTCAAGGCGTGCAATTTCCGCGTCCTTGTTTGCAATCAGTGTTTTCCAGTCAAAACTTGTATCACCAACCGTCCAGCCAAAACCTTCCGCGGCTTCAAACTCCTCAGAAAAGGTTGACGCATAAACCATCAGCTTCTTCGGGACACATCCCCGAATGACGCAGGTTCCACCCCATCGGTATTCCTCAGCAATTCCAACCCGTTTTCCAAGACCGGCAATCAGGCGTCCGGCGCGAACACCTCCCGATCCACCGCCGATTACGAAGAAATCATAGTCAAAATTGGTCATGAGAGTTGTCCTGAAATTAATTTCGAAATTTGAGTATCACAAAAGAAAAGACCCGGAAAAGCCCGGGTCAATGCTTGTCATGATTGAGAAATGGCGATTCAGCTGATTACTGCAAGCCTTGCTCTTTCATTTTTTCGTTAACAGTCCGGGCCATATCGCGGGTAATACCGGTCCGCCATACTTTGGAAACTTCGTCAACCTGCCGGAAAACTGAAGGAGTCAAATTCAGAAATTTAATCCCGGCTTCGCTTTTGAAGAATCCTGAAATGCTTTCCAGCTCAGCCTGAGTAAAAATCTGCGTATAAATCGCGGCGACCTCATCTTCCAGAACCCCACGACGTGCTGCAAGAGAAATCGCAGTCTCATCCACAATGCTGGAAATCTCGGCCTCGATGTCAGGACGGTTTGCGATCAAACCGGCTTTTGTGAACGAAGCAATTTCAGGAAGGATACCGTCCAACCGACTTGTGGCGCCCGTTGCAATCATTGCCGCTTTGGCAGCCTGTGTATGCTCGGGCGTAATTTCCTGAGCGGATGCGTTATAAACCGTTCCAAGTAAGGTTACAGCCACGATAGTGGCATAGCGAACCGCAAACAGTACTGCATTCGTGAATTTCATTAAGTCAGTTCTCCTAGTTTCAGTGGCGCACTCAGTTAAAGCTGACGTACGCCCTTCTCCCCGGCCAAAATCACAACATCTGCATAGCCCAGAAACAAGCCGTGTTCTACCACACCGGGGATGTTTAACAACCTGTCTGATAGCGCAGAAGCATCGGAAATGTGGCCAAAAGAAGCATCGATGATGTAATGTCCACCATCCGTGACAAAAGGTTCATCACCGCCACGAAGGTTTAGTGGCCCTTCCAGCCCCAGACCAGCACAGGCCTTCTCGACAGCTTTCCATGTCGCTTTGAAGCCAAAAGGATTGACCTCAATCGGCAAAGGAAATGCTCCTAACGTATCCACGAGCTTCGAATCGTCAGCGATGACAATCATTTTTTCAGCCGCGTTTGCGACAATTTTTTCACGCAAAAGCGCGCCACCGCCGCCCTTGATCAATTGAAACTGATGATCGACCTCATCAGCGCCATCGACCACCATGTCGAGTTCAGGCATTTCTTCAAGCGTGGTCAACGGTATGGACATGGATGTGCAAAGTGCATGCGTTCTTTCAGACGTCGGAACACCGGTGATCTTAAAACCAGACGCTACTTTTGCACCAAGTAATTTCGAAAACTCATCTGCAGTAGAACCCGTACCGATCCCTAGACGCATACCCTCTTCAACCAGCTCCAAGGCTGCCGCCGCTGCTTCTTTTTTAAGTTCTACGCTCATTTAAAGCACACTTTTGTTTCGCCAATAATTGCGGCTCGTGTTAACACGCAAAAACCAACCCAACCAAACTAAATTTCTACAATCAACAAAGTCCTGCACCATGTATTCATTGATCATTTTCGATCTGGACGGCACCCTCGCCCACACCGCACCCGATCTGATTGGAACGCTAAACCGGATAACAGCACCCCATGACCTAAAACCAGCAAAAATGGCAGATGTTGGTCAGATCGTTGGACATGGGGCGAAGGCCATGATTGCGCGCGCTTTCGAACTTGAAAACAAACCACTGAACGAGAGATTGCACGACGAATTATTCGAGGCATTTTTGGAGGACTATTTCCAGAACCTGGCTAACGAAACCCACCTTTTTGATGGTGTCACAGACGCAATGGACGGTTTGTCGGAAAAAGGGTTCGAATTCGCCGTATGTACCAACAAGAAACATTCCATGGCTGTGCCACTTCTGGAACAACTTGGCGTGTCAGACCGTTTCAGAGCAGTTACTGGTGGCGACAGTTTCGAGTTTAGAAAACCGGACGCGCGACACCTTGAAGAAACTGCAAAACTGGCTGGTCACGAAATCAATAAGGCCATCATGATTGGCGATTCAGAAACCGACATCAACGCGGCGAAAAATGCGGGAATTCCAAGTGTGGCAGTGACATTTGGCTATACGAACATTCCAGCATCTGAACTGGG
>JASJDO010000148.1 GCA_030065115.1 Rhizobiaceae bacterium
GGACAGATCAAACCGCATCTGATGACCGAAGACGGAACGCGTGCCGGTGCCGGTGCGGTCCCCACGGTCGGTGCCGTTTTCCAAAACATGTTCAAGAAGGTCTAGATATTGACGCATGCCTCTCAATACTATGATTCCAGTTGTGGATAAATCTTCACTTGAAAGGCTTCCACGGTTTTCGTTTGTTCAGGCAGCGTTAAGAGTTGTTTAAGCTTAATGTCACACACTTTTCATATTCCATAGGAGTGGACGATGAAGAAACGCGCAAAGTCTTTCAAACTGTTCCCGGCACTTGCTGCGGCCATGTTGTTCAAGACACCCGTTAAACACAAAAAATAACTTTGTGTGCAAAGGCAGCTTTATTCAAGCATGCCAATTGGACCGGGTACGATTTCCTTGAGCAGCTTCTTTTTCATGGCTGACTCAAAATCATCAAATGTATGGGCCAGCTCGAGAAATGCACCCGTTCCACGTATCACATTCTCTCGGTAATACTTTTCGGGATCCCTATAGAAGGTTTCCGGACTAGTGAAATGATCCTTGATGACCAGTCCGTTCACTTGAATGCCTGAAAAATCGTAGAGATTATAAATCTCAGATGGCTGAATACCATCATTGCTGTGACCATCTCCAGCTACGTCAATTACCATTCTCGCGCACGGTTGCGGCAAGCGCGGGAACATCCGATGCGCGAACCCCAGCGCAGCACCCAGGGCAGTCGGAAAATTCGTTGCGTTGCGCTCATGCCGCGCCAGGATTGCCGCAAGGGTCAGCGCCTCTGCCCGGCTCCTTACATAAATCCAGTCGAAAATGATTTTTTGTTTCAACTGCCCGTTCCATTCAAAGGCCGAAAGATAAAGCCCGCCAATGGACTCAATTGCTTCCTGAACTTCCTGATCTAGCAGAGCTGACGCCATTCCCTTCATTTGAAGGGCATATTCGCGATCATCAACGCTGGAAGATGCATCCATTGCCAAGACCAGAGCAAGATCACAATATTGCGGCTGCGCGTTGACGTGATCATGATTCACATGGAGAGCATTTACTGCCAACCCGATGAAAAGAATCACAAAAATCCGAAATCGGACGTGCATCAAAGCTCCAGTTTTAGCTTCTTCTCCAGTTTTTCCAGCTCACGCTGAGTATCCGTAATATAGTCGCGAACGATTGGCGCGCCATCACGATTGCGCGAGAGTTGCATGTGGAAAACAAGTTGAGAACCAGTGCGGAACATCAATTCACAGGAGATCAGATAAAACTCCCACATCCGAGCAAACCGCTCGTCATACATCTCTACGACCTTTTCGCGATTGGCATCGAACCGGTCGACCCAGTGCTTCAGCGTGGTGGCATAGTGAACCCGCAGAAATTCGAGATCGGTACACCAAAGATGGTTTTGCTCGATGACTTCAAATACTTCAGAAAGTGCCGGTGAATACGCACCCGGGAAAATGTATTTCTGAAGCCATTTGCTCGCCATGCCCGGCGGAGACATGTGACCGATAGAGTGGATCACCGCGAGCCCATCATCCGGCATTAGATCATTCAGCTTCTTGAAGAACTCGTCATAGTGCGAAACGCCTACATGTTCGAACATGCCGACAGAGACGATGCGGTCAAACTTCTCAGGCACTTCGCGATAATCCTGTAATCTGAACTCGACCTTGTCCGACAAGCCCATTTTCTGTGCCCGTTGTGATGCCAATTGTTGCTGTTCTGTTGAAAGCGTCACGCCAACGACGTTTACATCTTTCAAAGCAGCAAGATAGAGTGCCAGATCGCCCCACCCACAGCCGATATCCAACACCTTTTGGCCCGGTTTCAGATCAAGCTTCGAAGCAAGCAGGCGCAATTTGTTGCGTTGCGCCTCTTCCAGCGTTTCATTCTCATCGCGAAAATACGCGCAGGAATAGAGCATGTTCTTGTCAAGGAAGAGTTTGTAGAACTCGTTACCCAAATCATAGTGATGCGAAACATTCTGTTGCGCCTGCCCACGCCGATTTGACTGCTGCTTCTTGCGCGACTTCATCCGCACCGCACGCAGGAATTTTTGGGCCGGATGTGCTGCTAAAGATAGGCGGTTGTGGCTGAAAAGCTGAAGAAAATCGCGAAGTGTTGACCCCTCTTCAAAGGTAATGGTGCCATCCATGTACCCCTCGCCAGCCGCCATCTCGGAATTGGTGACAAGTGTGCGATAAAGCGCCTTGTCGTGCAGCTTCATGGTCACTTCGAGACCCGGCCCTCCTGAAAACACGTGGCGTTTATTGTCAACATCAATAACAGTCAGGGAACCCTTTTGAACAAAGGTTTTCATCAAGCTTGAAAGGGGAAACATGCAGGCTCCTGCGAAATTCTGATTGTGACAATTTCTTTACCCTGAAACGGGTCAAACAAAAACCCCCGCATGTTCATGAAGCGGGGGCTGAAAATTCTGGGTTTACAGCCGATCAAAGATCTCCAAGATGCCCCATTTCCTTCGCAACGAGATAATAAAACGTCACGCGTTGTTTGTTACGATCACCAGACACGGTTTCACAAACCGATGCAATGACACTGTCACATTTGCCTTCATCGGTCGCGCCAAGCTTTTTCATACACCACTTCTCGCGAACACGATCCAGCTCGGAAGAGTCCGAACATGACACCAAAGATGCGTCCTTGCTTTGCAGTGCAATACCGAGATGTTTTACAATTTTTTGCACCACATCAGCGTCCGCGCCGGAATCATAACGCTGCACATCTGCCAAATAATCACTCATGAAATTTCTCCCTGTCAAAATTGATGCTTACGAGAAAAATGCATCAATGCTTCTACCCCCATTAAAAAGCTAACAAACAGGTTTCGGCTAGTCACCCCCAAACAGCAGAATTTCAGTTGGATTTCACCTGCTAGTCAAATGTGAATTTATCCAAACGGCAGAACACAGAAGAGTCTTTGAAAATTTACACATTGCCCCTATATTGAGAGTGTCAGCTTGCTGACTATGACGATAAATTGCCTGTGCAATAAACCATTCGGACCCGGGGGCGGTACCCGGCGCCTCCACCATCAATTCAACGGCTTGAGCAGTTGTTGGCTTGTTGATGGGGGCGAAACAGGATCGACGAGGGTGTAAAGACAGTGTTTTCGTTCGGCATGGTATCCACCGTTATCGGGCTAAACTTAATAGTTGCAAACGACAACTACGCGGAAGCTCGTCTAGCTGCTTAATTGCGGTTCGACAGTTTCACACTGAACTCCTAGTGGATCGCTCCGCTAGGCGGGGTCCGAAGGCACCTGGCAACAGAAGCCTTCACCTGAATTTTGATTTGGCGACGAGCATGGCAGAAGAAGAGCAACCAGAAGACTTGATCCGTTACGATGTCCTCACGCAAGAGGCGCTTCGCGATGTTATTCGCAAGGTGCTCGAAGAGGTGTCTGTCGCCGGTCTTCCGGGCGAACACCATTTCTTTATTACCTTCAGGACCGATCATCCCGGTGTGCGGTTGTCTACGCGCATGCGTGAACGGTACCCGGAAGAGATGACCATTGTCATCCAGCACTCCTTCTGGGACTTGAAAGTATCAGACACCGGATTTGAGATAGATCTGTCATTTGACGATATTCTGGAACGGTTACGCATCCCCTTCTCTTCTTTAAAAGGCTTTTTTGACCCACATGTGAAATTCGGTGTTCAGTTTGATGCCGAATATCTTGAGGCTGCCAATGCAGACTCCGAGGAGCGCCCGGAAGAAGGTGGTGAGGAAGTTGAAAACCTGCCACAAGTCGCCCAGAAACGGGAAATAACGAAAGCCAAGAAAAAACCGGCTAAAGCCGCTGCTCAGGAAGACGTCGAAGAAAACGAAACTGACACTTCGAGCGAAGGGGCTGAAGTTGTTTCGCTAGATCAATTCCGCAAAAAGCAGTGAAAGCCGATGGCTGAACTCGTCAATCTGAGACAATTTCGCAAGCGCAAGCAGCGGGAAGAAAAGCAGAAGCAATCCGAAAACAACCGCAAAAAGCACGGCATATCAACCAAATTCAAGCGGGAAGCGGCCGCGCGTGAAGCGTTGAAAGAAAGCCGTCTGGACGGTGCAAAACGTTCACCGAAAGAATAGGTCACTGCGAATTGCCGTTGAAAAAACACTCAATCTCAATTCGTGGTCACCGCACCAGCTTCTCGCTGGAAGATGAATTCTGGACAGAACTCCAGAAAATCGCTTACGCCGCTGAGGTTCCGGTCGCTAGATTGATCACCCGAATTGATGCGGACCGCCAACCAGATCAAAATCTTTCCTCAGCGCTGCGCCTTCATGTCTTAACGAAACTGAAAGATAAGGAGGGATCAGATACTTCGTGAGGTTGGAAACGGCAAGAGCTTGCATTTCTTACCAAAAGACACTAACTACCTATCTATAGGTAGACATGTTATGAACTCAAATTTTACACCCGATGAAACGTATCTTGTCCAGTCAACGGCGGAACTGCGCAACCTGATGGGCGATACCCACCAGCGGATTTGGGACAAATCCTCCTCATATCTCTCCCCTCCAATGAAACGCTTCATAGAACTCTCGCCTTTCTTTTGCTTGGCGACTCATGATGCAGCAGGAAATATGGATGTCTCGCCACGCGGAGATCCCGCTGGTTTTGTTAATATTCAAGATGAAAGGACGCTTATTATTCCGGACCGCCCAGGAAATCGGCGATATGATGCTATGCGGAATATTTTTGAGACCGGTAAAGTGTCATTGATCTTCATGATACCTGGAATTCCAGACACCCTCCGTGTCAATGGAACTGCTCAAGTCACAAGACAACCCGACATCTTGAATAAGTTTGTTTTGAACAACAGTATCCCGGACCTCGCCTTGATTATCAGCATTAAAGAAGCATACGGTCATTGTTCAAAAGCAATCATCAGAAGCGGACTGTGGGATGCAGATGCCCAGATTGAGAGAGATCAAGCGCCTACCCTTCTCGATCTTATGACAGGCCACAAGGAAGCGTTTCAGGAGGATAAAACAGATGTACAAACGATCATCGAGAACGATGCCAAAAACAACCTCTACTAGTTCGAGATAGGATAGTTACCATGTCTGGTCCCCTTTCAGGTGTGCGCGTCATCGACTTGACCAGCGTTGTGTCCGGCCCCCTTGGCACAATGGCCCTCGGCGATCAGGGTGCGGATATCATAAAGGTTGAAATGCCACAGGGCGATTTCACAAGACATGTCGCAACACGGCATGAAGGCTTCTCCGCTTCATTCTTGAATAATAATCGAAACAAACGTTCAATTGTCCTCGATCTCAAGTCTGACCTTGGCAAGGAAGTTCTCTTCGAACTGGTGAGAAACGCTGATGTGTTTGTCCAAAACCTGCGCCCGGGCGTGATGGAACGTTTGGGGATTGGCTACGATGTCATCTCCAATATCAATCCGAAGATAATCTACACATCCATTGCAGGCTTTGGTTTTACGGGCCCCTATGCGAACAAGCCAGTATACGATCCACTGATTCAGGCTGTTTCGGCACTGACCACGGTTCAAGCAGGTTCGGACGAAGAACGCCCAAGGTTGGTGCGCACCATTTTGCCGGACAAGCTGACGGGCATTCAAGCCAGTCAGGCAATTACCGCCGCGCTTTTTGCTCGTGAGCGAACCGGACAAGGCCAGGAAATTCACATTTCTATGCTGGACACAATCATAGCGTTCCTTTGGGGATCAGACATGGGTGGCCACACTTTTGTCGGGCATGAGTCAGCCAAGGAGGAAGCCCAATCCTTCATCGACCTGGTCTACGAAGTAGCTGACGGTTATGTGTCGGTGGCTGTCATGCAAGATAAGCAGTGGAATGCATTTTGCGACGCAATCGGAAACACGGACCTAAAGAATGACCCGCGGTTTGCATCTGCTGTGCTACGCGAGGAAAACAAGGATGAGCGGCTGCAAGCCATTCAGGACGCCATAGTTGATTTCAATTGTGATGACTTAATCGCCATTCTGGAAGCAAGTGACGTGCCTTGCGCACCCGTGCTGACACGTACGCAAATGCGCCAGCACCCACAAGTCAAAGCCAATGAAATCCTTATTGAGTATGATCATCCAGTTGTTGGCAAACTTCGACAGTCAAAACACCCCGCTGCCTTTTCAAAGACAGTAAACGCTGCACCAACGCCTGCTCCAGCCCTCGGCGAACAAACTGAAGAAATATTGCGTGGGCTCAATCTCGACGAAGAAAAAATCGCAGAAATCTTGAAAATCGTTGCCGGTCAGTCCAAGCCATAATACCGAACCACCTTTCATAAGTCAGGATCTGACCGACATGCTCACAACCTACACCCTTAAAAACTGCGATACCTGCAAAAAGGCACTCAAATGGCTTGAGGCAAAAGGAATCGAATTCGAAAATATCGATGTTCGGGCAGACGGCTTGTCGAAAGAAACAATTTCCAAAATTGTCGAAACCCTGGGCTGGGAAACCGCCCTCAACAGACGATCGACCACCTGGCGTGGATTGGACGATGCGGATAAATCAGAGGTTGACAAAACCAAAGCTGTAAAGTTGATTGAAGAAAATCCGACACTCATGAAACGTCCTATTTTCGAGTCACAACCGAGAATGATCGCGGGCTTTGATGCAAAAGCGCAGGCTGCGCTGCAAGAACTCTTTTCCTAAGCCTTCAACCCGCCGTACTGATTCAACTTTCGTTGATAGCTTCATTTCTCCGGTGTAATTCGGATACGAATCTCATAGGGTCACAAAAAACAAAGGGCCCGGGCAAGTGAATATCCACAATTCAATGAAGCAGCCACTCAAGCTTGATGCGCGAGGCTGGAACGAATTACTGAAAGCTTATCGCACACCAAAAGATCTCAGGGCATTACTGGAAATGCTGGTGACGATAGTGCCCTTTCTGGCGCTTTGGATCACGATGTACAATCTCATCGACACCAGTCTTTGGTTGGTCTTCCTGCTGGCAATTCCAACCGGCGCTTTTCTCGTTCGAATTTTCATCATTCAACATGATTGCGGACACGGTTCATTTTTCCGTACCGAATCGTTGAACCTGTGGGTTGGCCGGGTTCTTGGCATCGCCACCCTCACCCCTTTTGATCTTTGGAAACGCAAGCACGCCATCCATCATGCAGGATCGGGTTCTCTGGATCATCGGGGAATCGGTGACATCACGACATTAACGGTTGAAGAATATCGCGCTCGTAAGCGCATGGGACGAATTCTCTATCGCTTGTATCGAAACCCCATCATCATGTTTGTGATTGGTCCGGCCTATGTATTTTTATTGGAACACCGTTTGCCGTTTGGAGACATGAAGAATGGCTGGATGCCATGGCTCAGCACCCTTTCAACCAATGCAGGCATCATTGCCGCCGCGTCTTTGCTCATCTGGCAGTTGGGGGTTTATAATTTTCTGATTATCCAGGTCCCGGTTACCTTGATTGCTGCTTCACTGGGCGTATGGCTGTTTTTCATCCAACATCAGTTTGAAGATACTGTTTGGGATCGCAGACCCGCATGGGATAGACGGGAAGCAGCATTGCATGGCAGCTCACATTACGATCTGCCTCCAGTACTTCGCTGGTTAAGCGGCAATATTGGCATTCATCATGTGCATCACCTGTGCAGCCAAATCCCTTATTACCGTCTTCCGACGATCCTGAAAGATTATCCTGAACTGCGGAACATCAGCCGTATTACACTGTGGGAAAGCCTGAAATGTTCGCGCCTGGCACTGTGG
>JASJDO010000020.1 GCA_030065115.1 Rhizobiaceae bacterium
GCCGCGGCCATGCCGATGATCAAGGCGTTGTCGCCAGACAACACAATATCAGCCACGATAATTTTAAAGTAGTCCGCGAAATTCGCTACTAACCATTCCATCATTTGGCATCCTCCAAAATCATGTCAGAAGTTTTTTCACCAATCATGATGGCTGGTGCATTGGTGTTGCCGGATACAATAATCGGCATAATAGAACAGTCGGCAACCCGAAGACCTTCAATCCCGTGCACACGCAGCCGTTCATCTACAACACCCATATCATCGCTGCCCATTTTGCACGTTCCGGTAGGGTGGTAGATCGTTACCGCCGTGTCTCGCGCCCAGTTTAGAAGCGCATCATAATCCTCATCGGGTATGTGATCGCCGGGTCCGTGTGCTTCTGTAATGATGGATTTGAGTGGTTCTTGACGCGCGATTTTTCTGGCAATCCGAATGCCTTCAACCATAGTGTCGCAATCCAGTTTGGTTGCGAGGTAGTTGGGGTGAATCTTCGGATAATCGCGCATGTCAGCTGACGCCAATTCAAGGTGTCCTGCGCTTTCAGGTCTCATTTGAAGAACGGAAGCTGTAAAAGCTGAGAACTTGTGTGGGCCGTCAGACGGTTTGTCTGCACTAAAGGGTTGAATATGAAATTGAATATCAGGCGTAGCAAGGTCGGGGCGCGTCTTCAAAAATCCGGTGCCCAAGCTGGCGGCCATGGTCATTGGTCCCGTGCGATTCCACAGGTATTGCAGTCCGATCATGCCCTGTTTGAATATGCTGCCGATTTCCGTATTGATTGTCGGAACATTGACCTTGTAGACGGGACGGGCCTGCAAGTGGTCCTGCAAATTCTTGCCCACGCCTTTGAGTTCTTTACGAACTTCAATGCCGTGCGGTTTCAAGTCTTCACCTGCGCCAATGCCTGAAGTCATCAGCAATTGTGGTGAGCCGATTGCCCCAGATGACAGGATAACTTCCCGATTTGCAGTGATTTCCTGAACTTGTCCGTTGCGACGAACTTTTACACCAGTAACCTTGTTCCCATCGAAGATAAGGCCTTCAACTTGAGCATTGGTAATAATCTCAAGATTTTTCCGATCTTTTACCGGGTGTAGATATGCGACAGCAGATGAACAGCGCTTGCCATTTTTCGTTGTCAGTTGGAAATAAGCAACGCCTTCCTGATCAGCTCCGTTATAGTCCGGGTTTTTCTTGTAGCCAGCATTCTCGGCGGATTCGATCCAAGCATCGACCACCTGGCGGGTGAGGCGGCTGGGGGACACTTGCAATGGTCCATCACCGCCTCGATATTCATCTCCACCATTTGCCCAGGTTTCTGCGCGTTTGAAAAACGGGAAGACGTCGTCCCACCCCCAGCCTGCATTGCCGAGTTGGCGCCAACCGTCATAGTCTTCTGCCTGACCGCGCACATAAAGCAGCCCATTGATAGAGCTTGATCCGCCCAAGACCTTGCCGCGTGGCCAGCTGATTGCGCGACCATTCAAACCCGGGTCAGGTTCAGTGTGATAACCCCAGTCTGTTTTGGGATTGCCCATGGTTTTGAAATAGCCGACAGGAATGTGTATCCACGGTGAAGAATCTTTTCCTCCCGCCTCAATAACGGCCACTTTGTATCGTGGGTCTGCAGAGAGCCTGTTTGCAAGTACGCAACCTGCGGAACCTGCTCCCACCACAATAAAATCAAAATTCAACTTTTTCTCACTCCAAGGGCTGGACAAATATCATAAAAAATGAGACTTTTTGTCCCGCTTATTGATGAAAGCATTATTATTGAAGGTTCGCAAGACCCATTGTGAAATATTTCGAGGTTTGAGACAGGGGACCTGTGGAGGAACGAATGACAGAAGATGGCGGCAGAATTCCAACGAATCTAAGGACTCTGCGTATATTGGAGATTTTGGGTGGAGCCGACAGGCCGTTGACGCCGACTGAAATCAATTCTGAGCTTGGCCTTCCTAAGCAGACGGTACACCGTCTTTGTACCACTTTGGAGAAAGAGGGGTATCTGATTCGGGAAACCAATGGACGCAGGTTGCAGCCAAGCTCGCGCCTTAAACACATGGCGTCGGGTATCCTCTACAATACCAGAAGTCAGGTTGCGACACGGCAGGTTCTGATCGGGGTGGCCAACACTATTAATGAGACCGTGAACCTTGTTATCCCGGAAGAAAGCGGAATGATGTACCTTGATCGGGTAGAGACCGACTGGCCATTCAGAATTCAATTGCCGGTGGGGTCCAATGTTCCATTCCACTGTACCGCCAGTGGTAAAACGTTTCTCGCCAGCCTTTCCCCTGCCAAGCGCAAGAGCACCATTGAAAGTCTGAAACTGGACCCGCTAACACGCAACACCTTTACTGATGCTGATGCCTTGTTGAAAGAAGTTGCCCGCGTCGCGAAGCAAGGGTATGCGGTTGACAACGAGGAATTCATGGATGGCATGATCGCAATTGCTGTCCCGGTCCTCGATGGCAAGTCCAAATATTGCGGCGCACTGGCATTTCACGCGCCGACACAGCGAATGGGCATAGAAGCGGCCCTTGTATATCGTTCAGTTTTGCTAGATGGTTCAAAACATTTGTCACAAACGTTTTTCAGTTAGGTTTGGTTAGGAGTAAACAATGCAAGAGATCACTGGTTCATGCCTATGCGGCAAGGTTTCAATTGCGGCTGACGCAGACATCAAAATGGTGATCAATTGTCATTGCTTGGATTGTCAGAATGTGACTGGTTCAGTTCACGGCACACTTGTGTTTGTAGAAGAGACTTCGGTGAACGTGTCCGGAGAGCTTTCAGCGTTTGATCATCCCGCAGATAGCGGGAATACGTTGACCAAATTTTTCTGTGGGACTTGCGGATCGCAGGTTATGGGCAAGAATACCGGACGCCCTGGAATGGTGGGATTGCGAGCCGGAATTATCGATCAAAAAGACCTCATCAAGCCCGGTGCGAATATTTATTGCGACAGCGCTGTGCCATCGACTGCCATGGATCCGGAGTTGAAATCGTTTCCAAAAATGCCTGGATAATCCGCTCTATTTTACTTGCGGCGACGCGCGATAAGGGTAAGCTCCAGAAGCTGGAATTTCACTAGCGTAAATCTTAAATCCTTTTCGGATCGGTTGCCACCGTGCGTCTCGTCATCTCTCTTTCTGCGCTGCTGCTTTCCATTATTTTTGTGCAGGTCGGTTCAGGGTCGCTTGGCCCGCTGGATGCGCTTTCTGGTCTTGAGCTTGGATTCTCATCTACTGCCATCGGTTATCTGGGGTCCGCGCACTTTGTTGGCTTCTTTGTTGGGTGTGTCGTTAGTCCTTACGTTGTGGTTCGTTCCGGGCATGCACGTGCTTTCGCTGTTATGGCGGCAATATCTACTATTTCGATAATTTTGCACCCGGTAGTGCAAGAGGTTTGGTTCTGGATAATATTGCGCTTGATGTCAGGGTTTTCGGTCGCGGGTTCCTACACTGTGATTGAGAGCTGGTTGCAGTCCAAGCTCAACAAAAACAATCGCGGAACCGTCTTCTCGGTTTATCGAATGGTGGATATGACTGGGACACTGCTCTCGCAGCTTGTCATCGCTGGTCTCTCTCCTGCGCATTATGTTTCCTACAATCTTATTGCTGTCGTCGCTGCACTTGCCTTGGTTCCCTTGGCGCTCACCCAAAATACGGTTCCGTCTCTTCCGCAAACAGGGAAGTTTCAGCCATTGTTTGTCTTTAAACTATCCCCGCTTGCAGCGATCGGAGTGGTAGTCGTTGGGCTTACAAATTCTTCGTTCAGAATGGTTGCGCCTGTATATGCTGCGCAATCCGGATTGGAGAAAGCACAGATTGCCATTTTTCTGGCTTTGGCGATTGTTGGCGGATTGGTCGCTCAAATGCCGGCAGGCATTATCGCTGACAAACTTAGCCGTCGGATATCACTAATCGGCTTTAGCGTGCTGTCGGCGGCGGTTTGCCTTCTGGTTTCAAGCGGAAACATTGGAGAACTTTTCGGAGTACCTTTTGTTTATATCGGAAGCTTCTTGTTTGGGTTTGCGACCTTGCCCATCTATTCTATTTGCGCATCCCATGCGAGTGATTTTGCCAAGCCGGAAGAGATGCTGGCGATGAGTGCATCATTGATCTTCTTCTATGCGCTAGGTGCTGTGATATCACCTTCACTTGCGGGTTATCTGATCGATGTATATGGCCCACCATCCATGTTCCAGTTCATCATGGCGGCACATGTATTCCTGCTGGTATTTACCTTCTGGCGCTCTTTAAGAAGACCTGTCGCAAATGTTTTGCGACCATACCGGTACATGCCTCGTACAACGCTTTACATTGCCCATTTAACCCGTCGGAAAAAGTCGGATGCCTCCAAGGCTTTCAGGGAAAAGCGAACGCGCTAGATGTTGGGCAACCCTGAATTTCTTCTCATCATATTTTTGATCTACCTCTTGGCTGGATTGGTCAAAGGCGTCATGGGGTTCGGCCTTCCCATTATTACGATGTCCTTGTTACCTTTTTTTGTTTCTATCGAAACGGCCATTGTTTTGTCTGCGATTGTGCAACCGGCGACCAATGTGTTTCAGTTTTATCTGGCAAAGCATTGGTCAGAAGCTTTTACCTTGGCGAAACCGGTGTTAATCGCGCTAGTGCCAGGTGTGGTGCTTGGCGCATGGCTTTTGTCATTGGTGAGTAGTTCCGTACTGCTCGTTTTGGCAGGAATGACGATCACACTTCACTCGCTCTATCAATTGAAGGGGGCCAGATTCATCATTCCCCGTGATCGACAATCGAATGCAGGGTATTGGTTTGGATTTGTTGCAGGAATAGTGGGTGCTTTGACGTCTCTGAATGGGTGGGCCTTCGTCATTTATCTCATTGCATGTGAGGTCAGTCGAAATTTGTTTCGATCAACGATTGCGCTTCTGTTTCTTGTATCTGGAACGTTGATCAGTGGCTCATTTTGGCTAACTGGCTTGCTGACAACCGAACTCCTTTTGATTGGTCTTCTGATGTTGGTGCCGGCATTTGTCGGCATGTGGTTGGGAGAGAGAATCGGCTCTCGCCTTTCCAATGATGCTTTTCGCAAGTTGGTGCTGTCATCGCTTGTCATTATCGGCGGTGTGATTGTCTATCGCGGTCTCCAATAGTCGAGAAATTTTGAACCGGGAGGCCTAAAGTACATGTCAATTCTTAAATCCAGAATTGACGGCGAGTGGATGAGCATGCATTTTCAGCCTCAATTGAGATTTGGTCTCAATATGCAGATTAATTGGTCCAGGTGAGTATATTATAATGGAATTGCATGATGAAATTCGCGTCGAGGCTCCGCAGGAAGTTGTCTACGAGGCACTCAACAATCCTGATGTTTTGAAAGCCTGTATTCCCGGTTGTGAGGAATTGATCAAACACTCTGATACTGAGTTGGAAGCAAAGGTTGTTCTCAAGATTGGCCCGGTCAAGGCCAAGTTTGGTGGCAATGTCACGCTTGATCCGAGTGAAGCACCGTCGAAGTTTTCTCTTTCGGGTGAGGGCAATGGCGGCATGGCTGGGTTTGCAAAGGGCGGAGCAGATGTGGAATTGATAGATGACAATGGCGGGACCATTGTGAAATATCTTGCCAAGGCAGATGTGGGGGGAAAAATCGCGCAGCTTGGAAGCCGATTGATTACAAGCACGTCCAAAAAACTGGCAAAGAGCTTTTTTGACAAGTTCAAGGGTGAGGTTGAGCAGCAGGCTTGATGCTCTGCTTCAGAGCTGATCACGATACACAGGGTTGCTCCAGGCCGACTTGCCGTTTTCATCTGTTACGGAAATTCTCATCCATTTGGAATGAGACAGGGCGTTGGTCGCAATCTCTGCATGTGTAATGCCTTTTCCATTTTTACCTGCTGTTCTCGAGCCGAAACCCAAAACGGCAATGTTGCATGCAGGTGAGCACTCCACCTCAACCGTCTCACTTCCCCACACAATATTATGGATCTCCGGGCCAGTGCTGGAATAATGGCGACCGGCTTTTAGCGCATCAAGTAGTGCCTCCGGTTCATTTGCTTCTGCTTTCACCATGACCCATCCGCCAAATTGGTCGGGGGCATGAAAGTGGGCATCGTCGGTTGCGCAAAGGGTAAGTTTTCTATTCTCAGAGAGTAGTTGATCAAGAACATAAAATCCTCGCCCACGGTCACATTCCACCTCGCATCCGTGATTGTATATTTCCACGGCATGAGCATGAGCAATTGAGCGGGCATCGTTCATGGTCAGGCCAGACCACTCAGGATGCGCAATGGCAACAAAAGCGCCAGCTTCATATGCACGCTTCGCAATTTCAGGACCCGATTCCTGATCTTCAGACGGAGTGAACCGAGGCGAGTTTGAAGGGTCAAAATTTTCCGGTAGCCCAACCGCGAGAATATGCCATATCTCACCGTTTTCCATGGCGCCTGAGTGTAATTCTGCACCAAGCATGGTTGTGAAACTGTTTGTTCTAAAGGGCAGGGTGTTTGTAATCGGATATCCGTAGGCACCCACAAAATGATCTGTCAGAGCCAAAAAATCATATCCGTTTTCCCGGTATCGCTTGCAGACCTCTTCCGGGGGCAGCGCTCCGTCAGATACATTTGAATGTGTATGAAGGTTGCCTTTGAAGAACTTTCCTGGTGCGGAAAAAGCAGGGTCTTGCATGTGTTTCTTTCAATATATGTGGACCAGCAACAAACATAAATTGGTTCAATGAAGTTTCGATGAATGTTTTCATCCTTGGGTTTTATGGGGGAGAAAGTTCTTTCTCGAAACGCTATATTTTTAGAAAATTTCAGAAAAATCCCAATTAAAACAAATGAATAAAAGTTCTCCAACATATCTGCTGCAGTTGGTGGTCAAATTTTTGTACCCGCGCTTGCGAAGGTCAATAGGCTTGAGGAAACTGGAGCGAGCCATGGAAATCACCCCTAAAAATCGACTGCCCTACATTATGCCGCAGCAGGCGCAAAAGCATGTGACCCACAATGAAGCTATTCGAATGCTGGATGCGCTGATCCAGATTTCGGTAGCCGCGATTGTCGATGACCCGGCTTCTATTTCACCAGAAGAGGGAGATTGCGTGCTCATCGGAAGCAGTCCATTGGGTGAATTTGAGGGTAAAACCGATTATCTGGCCAGTTTTGTGGATGGTGCATGGATGCTGCACCAACCTGTGATAGGTTGGCTTGCCTACCGCCAAGACCTTGGCAAAATCATTGCGTTCACCGATGCGGGTTGGATTATTGCGTCCGGTGTTCCTGAGGAGATTCAAAATCTGGATTTGTTGGGCGTGAATGCAACCGCAGATTCTATCAATCGATTGAGCATCAATTCACCAGCATCGCTGTTTAATCATGAAGGGCAGGGGCATCAGGTTAAGGTCAACAAATCATCGGAGTTGGACACAGCTAGTTTGCTTTTTCAGACCGGTTTTTCCGGCCGGGCGGAAATGGGGATAGCAGGCAGCGACAATTTTTCAATTAAGGTTGCGGCTGATGATGGTACCTGGCGCGATGCTGTATCGGTCAATCGACAAGATGGGAAAGTTGAGTTTCCCAGCGGGTTTTCGTCAGTTCCTTTGCATGGCAGGCCGGGCGATGTTTCGGGTTTTGATCAAATATATATAGATGCGATCAATGGCGATGATGCAAATGACGGGTATTCCCTGAGCGAGCCGATCAAGAGTTTTGGTCGTTTGCAGACGCAATTGACTGTGGGGCGGAAACTCGAAATTCGTCTTCTTTCAGATATTGTCGCGGATGAGGTGGTGGATTTATCTTACTCCTTGCCACACCTTTATATTCGCGGTCGAACCAGCAATGATTCGGGAGGGCAGAATCGAACAATAACCGTGGCCGATGCAACAAACCATACTACTCATAGCGGTGGATTCATCTTCCAGGCTTTTGCCAGTATTTTCCTGAACCGTGTTGATGTTGAACTCGCTACGTCGCGAAGTTATGCGTTTTTCGATTTTGTCAGTTCAATGGGATTTTTGAGGACCAGAAACATGAACCTGACGAGAACGGGCACTGGAGATTGTTGCTTGTTTGGCAATCCGGACTCTTATGTGCCAAACTCACACTTCTCACTGAATGTTAGTAGTGCTGCAAAAGGCTTTGTCGCCGAGGGGGTAGGTGCAACAGACAATCCCAACGATGATTGGCGCTACCCTTCCAACCTGTCAGTTTATTGAGCATGAACCTTAAGGTATGACCCTAACCACCCTCCAGGCGCGGGAGCAGAAATATTTCTGCGCCATCAGGCAATTCCTTTGACCAGGTATCACGATAGATGACACCATCAATGGAAACTGCAATTCCGCGCTCAATATATGGTTTTACCCCAGGGTATCGTTCTTCAAGTTTCGCAAACAGTTCGCGAATATAATTGGCGTCAATCTCGAGCTCTGTTTGACCATTGGTAGCGGCACTAAGGCCGCCCCAGATTTTTATGGCCACCATTATTCGGCAGCTTCAGTTTCCAATGCTTTAAGAATGCGTGGCGGAGACATCGGAATATGAGTCATCCGTGCATCGACAGCATTTGATACTGCATTCGCGATTGCGGCAAGCGGTGGAACAATCGAGGTTTCTCCAACGCCGCGCACGCCATATGGGTGGTTGGGATTCGGAATTTCCAGGATTTGTGTATCGATCATTGGCAGGTCAGAACACACCGGAATGCGATAATCGAGGAAGCCGGGGTTTTGAAGTCGGCCGTCTTTGCCGTAGATATATTCCTCGTTCAATGCCCATCCAATGCCCTGTGCAGCACCACCTTGATATTGGCCCTCAACATAGGTTGGATGAACCGCCTTACCAGCGTCTTGAATGACAGTATATCGCAATACTTTCGTTGCGCCGGTTTGTGGATCGACCTCGATATCGCAAATGTGGGTTGCAAACGAAACACCAGCGCCATCAGCAACCAATTCGCTGTGGCCTGCGATTGGGCCGCCGGTTCTTCCGGCTTTGGCTGCGATATCCTTCACAGAGAGTTTTGGGAGGTTTCCGTATTTTTTGCCTTTGGCCACCGCGTGACCGTTTTCCCACTCGACGTGTTCAACCGGAATATCCCACATTTTGGCTGCACGTTCTTTCATGATCGAAATTGCGTTTCGCGCCGCTGAAATTGTGGCAAGGGAAGAAGAAAAAGTCCCACGACTCCCATCAGTCATGTCGTTATGCCCAAGCGTGCCTGTATCACCGATAACAGCTTTGATCTGTTCATAAGGTACGCCGAGTTCTTCGGCAGCAACCAGGGAGAGTGATGCTCGCGATCCCCCAACATCCACGGTACCAACTGCAAGATTGACTGTGCCATCCTCACCGATGTTGATATTAGAACATGTCTGACCACCAAAGTTGAACCAAAAGCCGCAAGCCATGCCACGGCCCTGATTCTTGCCCAATGGGGCTTTCATGTGAGGGTGCTTCTTGGCCGCTTCAAGCGTGGGGCCGATGCCGATTGGTCCGTATACGGGGCCGTAAGAAGCACGTGAGCCTTCTTTAGCAGCATTCTTGATGCGGAATTTCACAGGGTCCATCCCGATCTTGCCCGCCAGTTCATCGACAGCGCTTTCAACGGCAAATGCTGCCATTGGGGCTGATGGGGCGCGATAGGCTGCCACCTTTGGCCGGTTTACGAGAACCTCATAGCCGACAGTCTTAACGTTTGCAAAATCATAAGGCGCGAATGCTGTCATAGCGCCAAGCTCTGCCCACATGCCTGGATAGGGGCCACAAGTGTAGCGCAGGGTTGCTTCTGCTGCAGTGACCGTTCCGTCTTTCTTGGCGCCGATACGCACATCGATCGAAGTGGCGCTTGTTGGACCGGAAGCGCGGAACACTTCTTCGCGCGACATCACAAGCTTCACCGGACGTCCGGCTTTGCGGGATAATGCAAGGGCAACAGGCTCGCTCCAAACGTGGGTTTTTCCGCCAAATCCGCCGCCAATTTCTGATGATGTTACACGAAGTTTGGACGCGTCCATGCCAAGCAGGTCAGCGCAATTTTGGCGATAGACAAAGTGGCCTTGCGTGCACACCCAGAGTTCCGCATTACCATCTGAATTTACACTTGCGACACAAGCATGTGGCTCAATATAGCCCTGATGGGTTTGCTCGGTTTTAAACGTACGCCCAACAATGAAATCAGCCTCAGCCATGCCACCTTCAACATCACCGTGGCCATATTGACTGCGATTGGTGATGTTGGACGGTTTCGCAGGCTTTGGATCGACCCCGGTTGTGAAAACGCCTTCGCGTACCAACGGCGCTTTGGCATCAGCTGCTTCATCGACATCAGTAACATGCGGGAGGATTTTGTAATCGACCTTGATCAGTTTCAATGCTTTGCGGGCCGTGGCGGCATCAATGGCAGCAACTGCTGCTACCGCATGACCATCGTACAGCGCTTTTTCGCGTGCCATACAGTTATCCAAAACATCGTAGAGATCAGAATTGCCATCTGTGAGGTCTGGAAGGTCTTTCGCGGTAATTACTGCTTTCACACCCTTGAGCTTTTCGGCCTTGGTTGTGTCAATCTTTTTGATTTTGGCGTGTGCGTGTGGGCTGCGAAGAATTCTGCCGACGAGTTGGCCGGGCATGTTGAAATCAGCGCCATATCGGGCTTTGCCGGTAACCTTTTCCACACCGTCCGGGCGAAGGGGCCTTGTGCCAACTGAGTTCAGTTTTTTCTTTTTCTCGAATGCTGCATCAAATCCCATGGGTCATTATCCCTTCATCTCTTGAGCAGCATCCTGCACCGCTCTGACGATCTTGTCGTAACCTGTGCAGCGGCAAAGATTACCCGCAAGGCCAAACCTGATTTCTTCTTCGGTCGGATTTGGATTTCTTTCCAACAAATCCTTTGCAGCGATAAGGAAGCCGGGTGTGCACACGCCGCATTGAAGTGCTGCATGTTCAATAAACTTTTGCTGCAATGGATGAAGATCCGCGCCATCGGCCATTCCTTCGATGGTTTCTATCGTGCTTCCTTGCACTTCAGCACCCAGGACCAGACATGAACAGACCAAGCGACCATCGACCATGACGCTGCAGGCTCCGCAATCGCCAGTGCCACACCCTTCCTTGGTTCCGGTCATTTCCAGACGGTCACGCAATACATCCAGCAGCGTTTCATCCGCTTGGCAAAGATACTCGACCTCATCACCATTGATGGTGGTCGATACAGCAATTCCTGACATTATTTTCCTCCTGCGCGCGCATAGGCAATTTTTGCAGCGCGTTGCGCCAGAACTCCGGACACTTTTTCCCGAAATTCGATGGTGCCTCTTTTATCATCAATAGGGTTGCAAGCCTTGGCACAAGCCAATGCCATTTTATCCAAAGCCTCTTCTTCCAGTTTGGTGCCGATGATCGCCCTAGCTGCATCTTTAACCAGCACTACAGTCGGCGCTACAGCGCCCAGTGCAACGCGAGCGGATTTCACGACCCCTTTATTGTCCAGCGTCAAATTCACACCAGCGCTTGCAACGGCAATGTCCATTTCTGTACGGGGAATAAACCGCAGATATGCGTCACCTGAACGGGCAGCCTGCTTGCCAAGTTCAATTGCTTCGATAAGCTCACCTTTTTCAAGACAGGTTTTCCCAGGTGCGGTGACGATTTTCTCTACCGCGACGCGGCGTTTTCTGCCCGGTCCGGCTATGACCGCTTTGGCGCCCGCGGCCACAAGCGCCGGAACACTGTCTGCTGCAGGGGAAGCATTGCACAAATTGCCTGAAATGGTACATCGACCCTGAATTTGTTTTGACCCGATAAGGTTTGCAGCTTCAACAACGCCGGGCCAGGCCTTTTTTAACGCCTTGTTTTCTCCAAGCTCTGCGCAGGGAACAGCAGCTCCAATACTGAACCCCTTGGCAGTTTTTGCAACCTGGTCCAGTCCTTTCACATTCTTGATGTCCACGATGACATCAGGGTCGATATACTCGCCACGCATCCTGACCAGCAAGTCACTGCCACCTGCCAAAACAAAGGCCTTTCCTTTACTGTTCGAGAGGAGGCCCACTGCGTCTTTCAGCGTTTCAGGACGTTCATACTGCATGCATACAATTCCCTTTGTAATTCCTTTTACATTTGTGTCACAGGCGCGGGCAAAGTGGAAGCCTTGTTCGGCAGGTCATGGCGAATTCTCTGTCAATAAATTCAACCATACAAGCTGCTTTTCGTTGCGCAATGGACAGGTGATGAATAAGAAAATCAAAAGCACGTAAAAAAGGAAACTCTGCATGGTTGATACCATCCTGATCGATTGGGGCACGACAAATTTCAGGTTGTGGCATGTAGATGGTGATCAATCCGTTGTTGGTGAATACCGCTCAGAAATGGGCATGTCCAAGCTTAAGCCAAATGAATATGAGCCTTTGGTTGAAAACACTTTAAGAAGCCTGGATGTATCGTCCCAAACCCCTGTTCTGATTTGCGGGATGGCAGGAGCGGCTCAAGGATGGCGCGATGCTGGATACATTGATGCTCCTTGTCGTATTGGGGACCTTTCATCAAAGTCTGTCAGGCTGGAAACGGAAAGCGGGCGTGACATTCGAATATTGCCGGGCATCGCGCAGCGAAATGTTTCGCATCCAAATGTCATGCGTGGCGAAGAAACGCTTCTTGCTGGCGCTGTCAGCAGTGGCCTTGAATTTGATGTTTTCTGTTTGCCCGGGACGCATTCCAAATGGGTTTTCATGAAGGGTGTGCAAGTCCAATCCTTCAAAACATTCATGACCGGCGAACTGTTTTCAGTTTTGAAAAATGCGCCGACACTCTCGCATTTTTTCAATGCTGATGTGTCGTCGGATCTTGATATGTCCGTTTTCACTGAGAATGTGTTGGCTGCGGTGAGAAATCCAAATATATTCCATGAAAGTATTTTCTCGCTCAGGGCCGGGCCTTTGTTGCGCGGCGAAACTACTCATGTGGAACTGCAGTCAAAACTGTCGGGCCTTCTGGTTGGTTCAGAAATCAGCGCGATGAAAGAAGTGTGTAACAATTGCGTCGGATTAATTGCCGACGGCATCAATGGAAAGCTTTATCAGGCTGCATTTGAGGCGAGTGGCATACAATACCAACTTGCAAGCAGTGAGGCGTTGGCTCTTGCTGGTCTCACCAGTGCGGCACAGAAAATTTGGGGTGATGAATGAGGATCGAAGAAATCTGGAACTCTCTGGATTGCAAGCTGATTGCCATTTTGCGTGGCATCAGCCCAAAAGAGATTGAGGATGCAGTCAAAGCATTGCTGGAAGCGGGGTTTGAAGCGATCGAAATTCCGTTGAATTCGCCCGATGCAATTCAATCCATCAAATTGGCTGTTGGGGTAGCTTCAGAACATTCAACCAGACCGCGTTTGATCGGCGCAGGAACAGTTCTTACTGAGGACGAAGTGCGGGAAGTTGCTTCGACCGGTGCAAACCTGATCGTTTCGCCAAATGCTGGTTCCGGGGTCATTGAGCTAACAAAAGAACTAGGCATGTTTAGTGCTCCGGGTGTCTTTACGCCTTCAGAGTGCATTTCCGCTATCCATGCTGGTGCGGATTGTTTGAAAGTGTTTCCGGCATCCAACCTTGGTTTGGCGGGTTTCAAGGCCTACCGTGCTGTCCTGCCAAGCCACGTGCCGCTGTGCGCTGTAGGCGGCGTAGGTGACGAAGATTTCTCTGCATATATGAAAGCCGGTGCCGAAGCCTTCGGCTTGGGTTCATCGCTCTATTCTGTTGGTATGTCAGCAAAAGAAATCGGTGAACGCGCCAGTCGTATGGTCGATGCCTATCGTCAAGCGATGGTGCAGTGATGTTACCCCATGTCGGCGCATTCAGGTACCGGCGTGGAAACCTTGCCTTCTTTAAAGAACCGAATCAGGTTTTCAACCGTCAGGTCTCCCATGGCCTGCCTGGTTTCAACAGTGGCACTCGCGGTGTGTGGTGTCAGAACCACATTTTCCATTTCAAACAGTGCTTCTGGCGCATGGGGTTCGTTTTCAAAAACATCCAGGCCTGCAGCACCCAAACGGCCTTCCTGAAGTGCTAAAACCAGTTCCTGCTCGTCAACTACCGAGCCACGCGCGACATTAATCAGTGTGCCTTCTGGTCCCAGTGCGTCTATGACTTCCCGATTGACCAACTTGTTGGTTGCTTCTCCACCGGGTGTGATCGCAACCAGATAGTCAACCTCGCGAGCCATCTCTACAAGATTGTCACGATATGTGTACGCCACGTCTTTTGCGTTTCGGGTGTGGTAGCTGATATCGCATCCGAACACTTCAAGTTTACGAGCAATTTCCCCGCCAATACGTCCAAGTCCGAGAATCCCGACTTTTTTGTTTTCTATGGATGTGGTGAGAGGTGCGTTACCCCTGTTTGCCCAATTTCCGCTTCGGACCCATTTGTCATCGCGAACGAGGCATCTGCTCGTCGCCAACATCAGCAGGATTGCGAGATTAGCAACATCTGCATTCAAAACGCCCGGTGTGTGGGTCACCATGATTCCACGGCTTCGCGCAGTGTCGGTGTTGATCGCATCATATCCAACGCCATAGCATGAAATGACTTTCAGATTTGGCAATGCTGCCATTATGTCAGGTTTCACGCCATCATGGCCATTGGTTGCAACGGCCTCGATGGTCTCGCCGTTCTCGGTTGCCCAGGTGTTGAAATCTGTAATTTCAGACAGCTGATGAACCTCGAAATGAGCATTCATTTTGTCCATCATTCTTGGCGTTGCGCCGCCGATCAATAATAGTCCAGGCTGCATGAAACCTCTCTTCAGTGATTGTTTCTAGGCGTGTGCTTTTGGGCAATGCCGCGGTAGTTTGGCGCGTCTTCCAGAACCATGCCTTCACTAAATGGCTGCACTTTCTCACGGAAATATTGCTGCCATGGTGTCTGACTTTCCGGGCTTTGATAGCCACCTTTCTCCTTCAAAGCCTTCTTGCGTTGTGCAATTTCCGATTTGCTGATCAGAATGTCTGCAGTGCATTTTTTGAGGTCAATCCGGACACGGTCGCCTGTCTCAAGAATAGCAAGTCCGCCACCATCTGCCGCTTCGGGTGATGCATTGAGAATAGAAGGTGATCCAGACGTACCTGACTGTCTTCCATCGCCAATACAGGGAAGCGATTTTATACCCTTCTTCAACAAGTAGGACGGAGGGCGCATATTTACGACTTCGGCGCCACCGGGGTATCCCTTTGGTCCCGCGCCACGCATGAAGAGAAGGCAATATTCGTCAATTTTCAACTTTGGATTGTCAATCCGTTTGTGAAAATCTTCGGGTCCGTCGAATACAATTGCACGGCCTTCAAAGGCGTCCGGGTCATCTGGATTGGAAAGATAGCGGTCACGAAACTCATCGGAAATCACGCTGGTTTTCATGATCGCCGAGTCAAAGAGATTGCCCTTGAGATTGATGAAGCCAGCGTGCTCGACCATCGGGTTCTTCACTGTCTTGAGCACTTCCGGGTTTTGAATTTTCTTACCGCGGCAGTTTGCACCGATTGATTTGCCATTGACGGTAATGGCGTTTTTGTGCGGCAGAAGGCCGGCTTTCATCAACTCATTGACGACAGCCGGGACACCACCCGCACGGTGATAGTCTTCACCAAGATACTTTCCCGCAGGCTGCATGTTTGTCAGAAGCGGAATTTTGTGGCCGAGTTTTTGCCAGTCGTCATTTGTCAACTCGATGTCGAGATGCCTTGCGATGGCATTGAGGTGAATAGGAGCATTTGTTGAACCGCCAATCGCCGAATTGATAACGATCGCATTTTCGAATGCTTCACGGGTCATGACGTCAGATGGTTTCAGATCTTCCCAAACCATGTCCACGATCCGCTTTCCGGTCTCATAAGAGATTTGGCCACGTTCACGATAGGGTGCCGGAATCGCTGCGGAGCCAGGAAGTTGCATGCCCAATGCTTCAGCCAGCGAATTCATCGTGGTTGCCGTGCCCATGGTATTGCAATATCCCACCGAAGGTGCTGCTGATGCGGCGATATCCATAAAGCCCTCATCGTCGATTTCACCCGTTGCGTGAAGCTCCCTGGCTTTCCAAATAGCGGTTCCTGAACCTGCGAGTTCGCCATTGAACCAGCCGTTCAGCATCGGCCCTACAGACAGCGCAATGGCCGGAATGTTTACGGTCGCTGCGGCCATCAAAAGCGCAGGCGTTGTTTTGTCACAACCGATGTTCAGGACGACACCATCGATTGGATAACCGAACAGTGTTTCCACCAGGGACAGATATGCTAGATTGCGATCCAACATCGCTGTCGGGCGTTTTCCTGTTTCCTGAATTGGATGAACAGGGATTTCTATCACCGTACCACCGGCTGCAATAACTCCGTCGCGAACACGTTTGGTCAATTCAATATGGTGACGGTTGCAGGGACTTAGATCTGATCCGGTTTGGGCAACGCCGATGATCGGACGGTTGGACTGCAGTTCTTCACGGGTAAGGCCATAGTTGAGATAGCGCTCCATATATAGCGCGGTCATTTCGGGGTCTTCGGGGTTGTTAAACCACTTTCGCGACCGAAGGTTTTCCATCTTCATTTTTTTCTTAGCCATACCAATATTCCTTTGCCCCTTAATCAAGCGCAACAATTGCGCCTTTGTTCTGTATTACTTTTGACGCGATCAGATGCCCTTTTTCAAGGGCATTCATCAAGCTACCACCGCAAATTGCTTCACTAAGAAATGCGGCGTTGAAACTATCGCCTGCAGCCGTACTATCAACGACATTTTTAACTGGGTCCAGCGCCGGTAATTTTTCACATTCATCGCCGATTGACACCGGACCCTTGCTTCCGCGTTTCAGGGCTCCGAACTTAACGCCAGTGGATATCAGACGGTTGAGAACTTCCGTTTCTGATTTGTCACCAAACAAGGCCATTTCATCGTCCAGGGAAGGCAGTGCGATGTCAGTATTCGACCACATCTGTGTGGTGACGTCGCGCGCAGTGCTGATGTCCTCCCAAAGTGCTGGCCGATAATTGCTGTCGAAAGCCAGCCTGCCACCTTTTTTTCGAAATTCTCCGATAAAGTCTATGATCAGTTGTCGTGTCTCTGAAGGTAAAATGGCCATCGAGATGCCTGAGAGATAAAGCACATCGAAATCGAGCAAATGGTCCACTTGAACCCAACAGGGTGACTGGAACAAGGTCTTGGCGGCAGATTGAGCACGCCAATACGAGAAGCTACGCTCTCCGTTTTCATCGGTCTCAATTGCATAAAGCCCGGGGAGTGCAGTTGTTCTGCGTTCTATGTGGGATGCATCAATGTTGTGTCGGCGAATATCCGCAAAAATCCGATCCGAGAAGCTGTCTGTACCCAAAGCTGTTACATAACTGACCGACAGTTCCTCATTGGCTTTCAATTTTGCGAGGTAAACGGCAGTGTTATAGGTGTCGCCACCAATGCCAATAATGGCATTGCTCGTTTCGTCGGCAATCAGTTCGATCATAACTTCGCCAATGCAGGCGATTTTTACAGGATTATTCATAGTATTTGCGGTGGTTCCTCGGCCGGCAGTCTACATGGTTTCGTGTTTCGATAAACCATCTTTGTATGACAAAAATAGCTATCCCCACTTTGTTTTTGCCGAATATTGCACAAAATGGGTTTCTTGACTATAGTTTGGTCATACCAAAATTGTCTGGAAGATTGCTCAATGAGTGCTATTCAGAATATTCATGTGCAATTGTTCAATGTCCCGCTGGATGAAGTTCTAACGGATGCCAAACATGGTGATCACACGCATTTTGAGCTGGTAACCGCGACAGTCAGTCTGACCGATGGAGCTCAAGGAACCGGATACACCTATACTGGCGGTAAAGGTGGTCGTGCCATAGCTGCCATGATTGAGCACGATCTCACCCCTTTCTTGGCTGGGCAGGAGGCATCCAACGTCGAACAGCTATACGATGCGATGCAGTGGCACGTTCACTATGTGGCGCGCGGCGGTATCGCATCTTTTGCAATTTCTGCAGTGGACATTGCTCTGTGGGATATTCGTTGCAAACAGGCAGGGCAGCCGCTTTGGAAAATGGCAGGTGGTGCGTCTGACCGATGCAAAGCCTATTGTGGAGGGATTGATCTCAACTTTTCACTTGATAAATTGCTTCGCCAGACTGAAGGGTATCTGGAGCGCGGCTTTAATGGCGTGAAAATCAAAATTGGCCAACCAACCCTCGAAGAGGATTTAGAGAGAATTGCTGCGGTACGAGCGCTCATCGGGTCTGATGTTTCTTTCATGGTTGATGCCAACTACTCCATGACAGTTGAGCAAGCTATTGAGGCCGCAAACGCATTCAGGGAGTATGATATTCTCTGGATTGAAGAACCCATCATACCGGATCACTATGTTGGATATAAGCAGATTGCCGATGCGACCGGCATGCCACTAGCGATGGGTGAAAATCTTCATACGATCCATGAGTTTGAATACGCCTTTGAGCAATCAGGATTGTCTTTCATTCAACCAGATGCATCCAATTGCGGCGGCATAACCGGCTGGTTACAGGTGGCTGAAAAATCCCGTGAACATGGTATTCCCGTATGCAGTCATGGGATGCAGGAACTCCATGTCAGCCTTGTTTCGGCCCAATCAAATTCAGGCTGGCTAGAAGTCCACAGTTTTCCGATTGACCGTTATACAACCCGTCCGTTAGTGGTGGAAAACTGCATGGCGGTTGCCCCGGATTCAACTGGAATTGGGGTCAGTTTTGATTGGGAAAAACTGCATCAGGCTCATGCGGGGTTCTCGCAACAGGTGGCTTAACTCTCTCTTTTAATAAACAAAACCCGGAAAAAACATGGAAACTCAAACGATCAGCGCCGCATTTTATCGTGGCAACAAGTCTTTCGCCGTAGAACAGGCAACGGCGCTTCCACCCGCCGAGAATGAAGTGGCTATTCGCATTGCCTATTGTGGTGTGTGTGGAACAGACATGCATGTGTATCACGGAAATATGGACGCCCGCGTTGGGCATAATCGTGTTCTCGGGCATGAAATGTCGGGTGTTGTAGAGGCGGTCGGCTCCAGTGTTTCAAATGCTTCTCCGGGTCAGAAAGTGGTTGTTCGCCCGTTGGACCATTGTGGGCAATGTCCGGCATGCAAGGCAGGGCATCAACACATTTGTCACAACCTCAAGTTTCTGGGTCTTGATACCGATGGTGCGATGCAGGAAATCTGGAATGTTCCCGCCCACACGGTTCATGTTTTGCCTGACGAAATTCGTATGGACCATGCAGCCCTGATTGAGCCACTGGCTGTCGCATGTCACGATGTGCGGCTTTCTGAACTGAAGGTCGGCGAAGATGTGCTGGTTATCGGAGGCGGGCCAATCGGCGTTTTGGTTGCAATGGTTGCACGTGAAGCCGGTGGCAATGTGATCATTTCTGAAGTCAATGAAAACCGGATTGCGATCGCCAAAAAGCTTGGCTTTGATACCGTAAACCCGGTTGACGAGGATCTGGCCGCCGCGATTAATGAAAAAACCGGCGATAAAGGGGCTGATGTTGTCTTTGAAGTTTCCGGTACCCAACCAGGTGTCGATGCAATGACAGCATGTGCAGCCACCAAAGCCCGGATTGTTATGGTCGCAATTCACGCACAAAAGCCTAATATCGACTTATTTCAGTTTTTCTGGCGAGAACTTCAACTGATAGGAGCTCGCGTCTACACCGGTGAGGATTATGAGAAAGCTATTGCGTTGATTGCTGCTGGTGCGATTGATGCTGATACGGTTATCACTGATGTCAGCCCGCTTTCTGATATTCAGTCGGCGTTCGAATCGCTGGATGCAAGTCCAACTGCTCTAAAGAGCCTCATCAAGGTAGGAGATTTCTCATGAGTGTCCTGAATTCATTTGATCTGGCTGGCAAGACTGCATTGGTGACCGGTGCAAAACGCGGAATTGGCCGAGGTATCGCGGAAGCGCTTGCAAGTGCGGGTGCTAATATTGTGGGTGTCAGTGCATCTCTCGAACTTTCCGGAAGCGATGTCAGTAAAGCTGTAGAAGCAATGGGGCGTGAATTTACGGCCTATCAATGCGATTTCTCAGATCGCAATGCGGTGATGGAGTTCGTCTCGGCATTCAAGGCTGCGCATGCCACTCCCAATATTCTGATCAACAATGCAGGAACGATCAAACGCAAGCCTGCACAGGACCATGATGATGAATTGTGGGATGAAGTCATCGAAGTCAATCTCAATGCCCAGTTTGTTTTAAGCCGTGAAATTGGACGCGATATGGTCGCCCGTGGCTCGGGTAAGATCATCTTCACAGCGTCGCTTCTTACATTTCAAGGCGGCATTACTGTACCGGGATATGCCGCATCAAAGGGTGGTATCGGCCAACTCACCAAAGCGCTCGCAAACGAATGGGCACCACACGGTGTTAACGTCAATGCGATTGCGCCCGGTTATATTGCTACTGACAATACTCAAGCATTGCAGGATGATCCTGTTCGTTCGAAATCTATCCTGGAGCGCATACCTGCGGGACGTTGGGGCACTCCAGAAGATTTTGGCGGGCCGGCAGTTTTCCTGGCGTCGTCTGCTTCAGACTATATGCATGGTACCGTCATGACTGTTGATGGTGGATGGATGGGGCGTTGATATGGGCATGAGTATTAGAGATATTTGCAACAATGGACCCGTTGTACCAGTTATTGAGATTGACGATGCAGCGCATGCAGAACCTTTGGCGGCTGCGCTGTTGGGTGGCGGTATCTCTGTAATCGAGATTACGTTGCGCACGTCTGCGGCACTTGATGCGATTGCAGCGGTTTCCAGCATCCCTGATCTTTATGTGGGGGCAGGGACCTTACTGTCACCAAGCGATGTTGAGGCTGCAAAAGAGGCTGGCGCATCATTTGGTGTCTCTCCAGGATCTACGCCAGAATTGATTGCTGCCTGTAAAGATCAGAACTTGCCTTTTCTCCCTGGCGCAGCAACGCCCAGCGAAGTTGCAAACTTGCTAGCCAACGGCTTTGAGGTGCAAAAGTTCTTTCCGGCAGAAGCTGCGGGCGGTATTGGCATGTTGAAAGCAATTGCAGGACCGATGCAGGATGTGGTTTTTTGCCCAACCGGTGGCATTTCCCGGGAAACTGCCCCTGACTATCTGCGGTTACCTAACGTCCTTTGTGTTGGAGGCAGCTGGATTGCGCCGCGCAAACTGATTGCGGATCAGGCCTGGGGCGAAATCGAAGAGAATGCCCGTTTGGCGAGTTCGTTGGGTTAACCAGCGTTCCTGATTTACAAGAACACGGTCGTTATCTCTGGCACCAGCAAGATCAGTGTCAGAATGAGCAGCTGCATGCCGATAAAGGGGAGGAACCCACGGAAAATGTCCGGCAACGTGATGTGCGGCGGTGCTACCGACTTCAGATAGAAAGCGGCTGGTCCGAACGGCGGAGACAAAAAGCTGACCTGCATGTTTACACAGAACAATATGCCGAACCAAACTTGAACCATGGTGCGCGTTTCCAAACCGCCTGTGAGGCCAAGTTCATTCATCGGAAGCTTGAGAACGATTGGCAGGAACACAGGCATGACGAGCAGTACGATGCCTGTCCAGTCCATGAAGGCTCCGAGGAACAGGAAGATCACCATCATCACCAGCAACACGCCCATAGTCGGCAAGTCGTATCCCACAATGAGATTAGCAACATAAGTTGGGCCGCCAGCGATTGTGTATGCGCCAGCAAGGGCAGTGGCGCCAAAAGTTACCCAAATGATGGTGCCGGTCGACTTAAAGGTGCGCATGGAAGCTTCGCGAAGCAACGTGAACGAGAATTCTCCGCGCAGGTAAATGAGCAACAGGACCGCTACAGAGCCCATAGCTGCTGCTTCCGTAATGCCGGTGACGCCGCCATAGATTGATCCCAGAACGATAAACACTACGAAAAGCGGCTGCACGATGCCTTTGCCACGTTCCCAGGCTTCTTTGACAACAGCCATGCCAGCGCCAAACATGCACCATCCAAGCCCCACAGCAAAAATCGGAAGTGCCCAGTACAAGGTTGAAATGCTTTGGAACCAGGTTCTCACCTCAACTTCAACCAAACCGCTTTGTACCAGAGCAAAGCGAAGCAGGATCAAACCACCGACAACCGCCATAATTTCTGCGATCAGTGTGCCACCGAACAAGAGTTTCTGACTGCCAGTCAAATCATCCGGTGAAGGCTCGGGCAGGGGTGCCAATTCCGGTTGCAAGCGTGTGCGAACCAGAATGTAAATGATATAGCATCCGGCAAGCATGAACCCCGGAATGAATGCAGCCTGGAACAGCGCGTGGATAGATGTCTCCGTGATCAGGCCGTAAAAAATCAACACGATTGAGGGCGGTATCATCGTTCCCAGTGAACCGGATGCGCAAATTGTACCGATTGCGAGGTTTTGATTGTATCCAAGCCGCAGCATTTGAGGAAGGGCGATAAGACCGAGTAGCACAACCTCACCACCAATAATGCCTGACATGGCGGCCATAACAATCGCCATCAATGCGGTCACAACCGCGATGCCGCCACGGGTACGGTTCATCCATTGTGAGAGAGACGTATACATGTCTTTCGCAATGCCTGAGCGTTCAAGCAATACGGCCATGAAAATAAACAGCGGCACGGAAATGAGTACGTAATTGGTGGTTATTCCGTAGAGCCTCTGCGCCAACACATTCATGGGGCCCGAACCGAAACGCCTTGTCAGGGTGCCATCACCCCAAGTGTATGCTGCAAAATCGAAGCCATGATTGAAAATGTCCGTGATAATCGTCGGCTCAAATTTGAGCACCATGACCAAAACAGCCAGAAAGCCGGATGCAAATCCAAGCGGCATACCGATACCAAGCAGGACAAACATCCCGATCAGTAGAACCAATGATATGGTGCCTATATCCATTTGCTTTTCCCCGTTTGTCCGATATCCGGCACGTTATTGGTAAGGTTTTTTTGCCTATTGCTTTTTTTGCTCTTCGAGCGGCGGATTCCCCGACAACACCTGATCCGGTATGCCGTGATCATCCTCCATGTCCGGTTCATCCAGTGGCTGAGGCGTTCTGTTGAAATCCCGGAACAATCCGAACAATGTCAATCCAATCGCTGACACCAGCAATGCTGCTATGAACAAGCGCCAATGCAAAGGCGTTTTCAGTTCTGACTCTGCACCACTGAAGAGGTTTGGCAATGCCCACAAGCACATTGAAACAACGAAGGTACTTGCCAGAATATCGAAGGTTTTCCTGACGATTGGGTTTGCCGGCCAATCGCGAATGAGATTGGATGCAGCCTGCAGTGCCAATACGGTAACCGTAACCAACACCAAAGGTTTATTTGTTGCAGGTATTGGAGGATCCCAAGCGGTTCCAAACGCCTCCCAGCGCCAGAATTTTGCAATTGCCTCGCCAAAACCGCCCCAAACGACCGCAAACGCAAATATCAGGACACACAGTGTGGAGATGACATCGAATACACGGCGTAGCCAAAGTGGTGCCATGTCATAAAGGACAAAAATCCTGATGTGGCTGCGTTGCTGCATGGAATAGAGCCCGGCAGTCACGAAAATCATACCGCCTGCCCACAAAGACATCTCGTTCACCCAAAGGGTTGGGCTGAAGAAGATGTAACGCATGATGACTTCGTAGAAGATGATTGCGACGATGAAGGCCGGACCCCACATCATGACACGACTGAAAGTCCAGGTCAGCCAGTCCACCGGGCCGGTTTTTTCATGTTCCATCATCTTTGAGCACCTCCCCAGTCGCCAATGCAGAAAATGTAAAACTAAACTATCGAGTTGTTTCCGAGGAAAGGCCCGATTGTAAAACAGGCGCCAGGTAAACTGTGGCGCCTGTTTCGTGTTCTCATTAGTGTTGAGGCCTTATTTTGCCAACCCAAGCTGACGAAGATAGCTCAGGTGCGCTTCAACAAGGTCCTTTGCTTCCGGTGTCGAAGCAAACTCAGGCCAGGTTGCCTGTGCAGCAGCACGGAATTTGGCAAGCTCTTCCGGAGCCCATTGTGACAGGGTAACGCCTTGCTCTTTCAACTGGGCAGCGGCTTCCGCATTCTTCTTCTCGAATGTCAAAGCTGTGCGAAGTGCCAGAGCTTCCATAGCAACCTTCATGATCCGCTGGTGGCTTGCAGGCATTGCATCAAACACGTCCTTGTTACATGCAAGGTGGTCCGATGGCATTGAATGGAAGCCCGGGAAGTTTGCGTATTTCACAATGTCATAAAGGCCTAGGCCGACATTGTTTGCCAGTCCTGACGCATCAGCACCATCAATGATTCCTGATTCCAGCGCAGTAAAGATTTCTGTGAAGTCCATCACAATCGGCTTTGCGCCCAGCTTCTCAAAGATTTTTGTTTCCATGCCTGGAGGCGAACGGAATTTCCAATCCTTAAAGTCATCGACTTTTGTGATCGGCTTGGATGAGGCAAAGGATTCTTGCCCATAGACCCACCAACCGATGAGTTCCATGCCATATTTGTTGTAAAGAGGTTTTGCAGCTTCGATGCCGCCACCAAAATAGAGCCATGAAAGCTGCTGATAAGGCGTATCGTAGCCGCCCATAATGTCACCCACAAACTGGAATGCCGGGTTCTTACCGGTCTGATAACCGCCGCCAGTCATATCACAATCGAGGATACCTGTTGAGGCAGCATCAAAGGTTTCAACCGATTTAACGACTGAAGACGAGTAGAACATTTCTACCTCGATCTCTCCATTCGACATGGTTTGAATGTCTTCGATGTATTGTGCCGCCAGCTTCCCTGATACGGTTTCAGGTGCGTAGTGTGTTTGAATTCTCAATTTAGTAGTTGCTGCTGAAGCAACAGAAGCCATGCCTACAGCAAGTGCAGCGGCAGATGCTGCAAGGCACAATTTCTTAAGGGTCTTTCTCATGGTTTCCTCCCAGTTTCCATAAATTTTTGCAAAGTTTGCCACGCAAACGTTGAATTTGGTATGACCAGACTAACGAGTACTCACGTTCTCGTCAACGAAGAGCCTGACAGGTTTTTTTGATATTTCAACACAAAAATCGCTTAAAAATTGCGAGCTTAAATTATTTTTTGATCTTCCAGAATTTTGATGGTGCACACAAAACATATTTTGGTATGATCAAAATACGAGGGAAAGTCGCCATGACCAATTGGCGAAACTGGACAATGGGAGAGTTTCTGAATGGCGTCTGGTTCAGTTGAGACGCAAGCGGACCCCGGGCAACGTGCAGCGGACGAGCTGTTTAATAAGTTCGAGGCCATGATTCAGTCGGGTGAGTTGCCGGATGGCGCGCCGCTTCCCCCCGAGCGGGAGATTGTTGAACGTTATGGGATAAGTCGAACCGTTGTTCGCGAAGCTATTCTTGCATTGTCAAACAAAGGTCTTGTTGAAGCGCGCCCGCGTTTTCGGCCAGTGGTGCGTAAACCTAGTTTTGATACCGCGCTTGATACAATCGGCAATGTTGTTACCCGACTGTTGGAACAGGGTGAGGGCGTAAAAAACCTGTTCGACATGCGGGTCATGGTGGAAGTTGCGCTTGCCAGGCAAGCTGCCACGGACGCAAATCGTGATGATATCTATCGCCTGAAACAGGCTCTTGAAGAAAACGAGACCGCCATAAATGACATGGACCGTTTTTTTGAAACAGATATCAAGTTTCATCGCATTATGTATGAAATGTCAGGAAATCCGATTTTACCTGCTGTGCACCGGGCCTATATCACTTGGCTTCAACCCAATTGGGTGAAAATGCCCACGCTGCCCTCACGAAACCAGCTCAATTTTGAATCGCACACCGCGATATACAATGCGATTTTGATGCGCGACCCTGATCAGGCTGAAGTTGCAACGCGCAAGCATCTTGCTGATGCATGGGATCAGATAAACAGAATTCTAATGGAATCCGACTGAATGAATTTCATCCGACTCGACCACCAAGACAATGTGGTCACTGCAACAAAACCGCTTGAGGCTGGCACCAAAGTAGAAGGGAATGCGACCAATCAAATGATCCCTCGTGGGCACAAGATTGCGACATCCAGGATTGGGTCAGGCGAAGTCATCCGAAAATACGCTCAAGTCATAGGCTATGCGGCGGAAGATATTGCTATCGGGGATCATGTGCATTCACACAATGTGGAATTCAGAAATACAAAGGCTGACTACGAGTTTTCCAATAATCTGCGTACGGTAAAGGCGGTTTCAGAAAGCGATCGTGACACGTTTATGGGCTTCCGTCGTTCAAACGGGAAGGTGGGGACGAGAAATTATATTGGCATTCTCACATCTGTGAATTGTTCGGCGACTGCTGCCAGAATGATCGCAGATGCTTTCGGTCCGGAAGAGTTGGCTGACTATCCCAATGTTGATGGTGTGGTGGCATTCGTCCATGGAACCGGTTGCGGCATGGCTGGCGATGGTGAGGGATTTGACGCGCTTCAAAGAGTGATGTGGGGGTATGCCACCCATCCCAATCTTGCCGGTGTTCTGATGGTTGGGCTGGGATGCGAAATGAACCAGATCGACTGGCTGTTGGATGCCTACGGTCTGGAAAAAGGGCCGCTCTTTCAGGCGATGAACATTCAGGATGTGGCAGGATTGGCGAAAACCGTGGAAACCGGAATAGCCAAGGTCCGGGATATGCTTCCGGAAGCCAACAAGTCAGTTCGTGAACCGTGTCCGGTGTCTGAGCTCACGGTTGCATTGCAATGTGGTGGGTCGGATGCATGGTCCGGAATTACTGCAAATCCGGCGCTGGGAAATGCGTGTGATCGTTTGGTAGCACAGGGTGGGGCTGGCGTTCTTGCAGAAACACCTGAAGTCTATGGTGCCGAACATCTTCTCACCCAGCGCGCTGTTGATCAAAAGACAGGTGAAAAATTGATCGGTCTCATTCGTTGGTGGGAAGATTATACCCTGCGCAACCGAGGCAGTATGGACAACAATCCAAGTCCCGGGAACAAGAAAGGTGGGCTGACAACCATCTTGGAGAAATCACTGGGTGCCGTTGCAAAGGGTGGCACGACACCGCTCACTGGCGTTTACAAATATGCAGAGCGGGTCACTGAGAAAGGGTTCGTGTTCATGGATTCGCCGGGATACGATCCCGCTTCAGTAACAGGTCAAATTGCGTCCGGTTGCAATTTGGTTGTGTTTACAACAGGACGTGGTTCGGCATTTGGTTCCAAGCCTGCGCCCTGTATAAAAATTGCGACCAATACCCAAATGTATGAACGCATGACGGATGATATGGATATCAATACAGGCGACATGTTGTCTGACGGTGTTTCGCTCGAAGAAAAAGGCGAAGAAATTTATCAGATGTTGATCTCCGTTGCCTCAGGGGATCAAAGCAAATCGGAGCGGCAGGGTTTGGGCGATTATGAATTCGTCCCTTGGCAGATTGGGGCAACGATGTGAGTAAACATACGTCCGCAATCAATGTTGCGGTCATTGGTGCTGGCCTGATAGGCGCGCGGCATGCAAAACTATTGGATGCACTACCGCAAACAGAGCTTTTTGCTATCGTTGACCCCGTCAACAAGCCGGGTTCGGATGGATTCGGCAAGCAAGTTTCTCATTTTGATTCCTTCCAAGAATTTCTGGAAAGATCTGCAGAATGTGATGGCGCAATCATTGCGACCCCAAATCATACGCACAAGGATATTGCAGAGCGTTGCTTGTCACATGGTATTGCCTGCCTTGTTGAAAAACCCCTTGCTGCAAACAGCGATGATGCGCGCGAGATTTTGAAAGCATCTGAAGCATCCGGGAAGCCGGTTTTGGTTGGCCATCATAGGCGCCACCACAAAGCGAGCCAGGAACTCAAGCGACTTATTGAAGGTGGCAGTCTGGGAAGCATTGTTGGCGCACAAGTTAGCTGGGTTTTGAGAAAACCTGACGAGTATTTTGCGGCTGGCGACTGGCGAACAAAGGCGGGTGGCGGACCGGTCTGGATCAACCTGATACATGAGATTGATCTCCTACGGTATTTCATCGGTGAGATCGTAGAAGTGTCTTCCATGTTGTCGAATTCAACAAGAGGCACCGAAGCAGAGGATACAGGTGTTATCAGTATGCGATTTGAAAATGATGCGGTTTGTTCTGCTATCCTGTCTGACGCATCGCCATCACCGTGGCATTTTGAAGGAGGGTCTGGCGAGAATCCGAACATTGCGTATACCGGTCAGGATGGCATGCGAATATTTGGCACGCAGGCGTCGATTTCGTTTCCTTCCATGTCTGTCTGGCGGCATGAAAGTGCAGAAGGACATTGGGGCACGGCGATCACCCAACACAAACCGATAACTGACACTACTATGGATGGTGAGGTGGCGTTGTCCAAGCAACTCGAGCATTTTGTGGATGTTGTGAAAGGGAATACACAACCGCTTGTTTCGGCACGTGATGGCCTTCAAAGCGTCAGGGTGGTGGAGGCAATCCATGCGTCGGCGAAAATCAATCAATCGGTTTCAGTTGATTTAATGTGAGGACAAGACCCCGCTCATTAAAAGCGGTCTGGTAAAAGGAGAGAATGAAAATGAGTAAGCCAATAATAGGATTTATCGGCCTTGGCCTCATGGGTCGCGCAATGTGTGATCATATGCAGGATGAGCGCTATTCGCTCAACGTTATGGCAAACCGTTCACGGGAAGCAGTTGAGGCCGCCGTTGCCAAAGGTGCAACAGAATGTGCAACACCAAAAGAGATTGCTGAAAACAGCGATATTGTCATGTTGTGTGTTGATACCTCGCAATCGGTGGAGGGGCGCATGTATGGTGATGATGGCGTGATCGCAGGTCTGTCAGAAGGCAAGGTTGTGATTGACTTTGGAACCTCGCTTCCTTCATCCACGACAAAAATTGGTGGCGATGTACAGGCGGTTGGCGGGTATTACCTGGATTCACCGATTGGCCGGACACCTGCCCATGCGCGCGATGGTCTGTTGAACCTGATGTGCTCGGGCTCAAAAGAAGGGTATGACAAGGCCGAAGGAATTTTGAAGGTTCTTGGCGAGAATGTCTTTTATCTGGGCAATCTCGGATCAGGACATACGATCAAGCTGATCAATAATTTCTTTGGAATGACAGTTGCCAATGCAATGGCGGAAGCGTTTGCGATGGCGGATAAAATGGGCGTTGATCGTCAGCAGCTCTATGATGTTATGTCAGCAGGCCCACTGCATTCTGGCATGATGGATTTTGTGAAGGGTTACGCCGTCGACAATGATCCGTCCATGTTGGCCTTTGCGATCAAGAACGCTGCAAAAGATGTTGGATATTACTCTCAGATGTCAAAAGACGCAGGAGCGGATTCAATCATGTCGAAGTCGACATTGAACGCCTTGGAAACAGCTCGAGATGACGGGATGGGTGACGAGATGGTTTCGCAAATGTTTGACTTTTACAAAAAGTCATTCGGCTAATCTGGAGCAATAAACCCGAACATGGCCGTTCTTGTCGCCAGAGCAAATGAGGATCGTCCTCTTTACGGCATCATCCTGATGTTGTTTGCCTATTTTGCGTTTTCATTGATTGACGTAAACGCAAAGTGGCTGGCGTTCATCGGATTGCCGGCATTGCAACTGGCCTTCATGCGCTATGCAGGACATTTCGTCGTTTCATCCATGTTGATTTTGCGTGGCGGAATGGAGCTTTCTCGTTTTGGCACAGAACGATTGAGCCTGGTAATTTTGCGAGGTGTTCTGTTGATGCTTTCAACCGTCTTCAATTTTATCGCCGTCCAGTACCTGCCGCTTACGCTCACATCTACTATGTTGTTTTCAGCACCCATTATGATCTGCGCACTTTCCTGGCCGCTGCTGGGTGAACGAGTTGGGATATGGCGATGGTCTGCGATCATGATCGGGTTTTGCGGGATATTGATTGCGATCAGACCTTTTGATGAAAGTTTTCATTGGGCGGTTTTGTTGTCGCTGGGTGGGGCTTTCTGTTTCGCCTTGTATTCAATTCTAACGCGCAAGCTGTCCGGTATTGTGGCTAGCGATACAATGCAGTTCTATTCAGGCGCGATTGGCACATTTGTTTTGCTGCCAGTTGCGTTTGCGGTATGGGAAAGCCCGGAAACAAGCTTTCTTTGGGTTCAGATGATCTGCTTGGGATTGTTTGGTTGGCTTGGGCATGAGTTTTTAACACGTGCACATGGATTTGCATCTGCGAGCACGCTTACACCCTATGGCTACACCTTCATTCTTTACATGACGGTTTGGAGTATGCTGGTGTTTGACCATTTGCCGGATCAATGGACAATTGTTGGTGCTGTCATCATTATTACAGCTGGTTTGATAATCTGGTTTCGGGAACTGCGATTAAGCCGTAAGCGGAAACTTGGGGAGGTTTGAAATTTGTTGAACCCAGATCGTTTTTTTCCTGCTGACCCCACGACAAGAGCAATCGCCTCAAGGCTATATACGGAAGTCCAGAACCTGCCTCTCATATGCCCGCATGGTCATACCGAACCTTCGTGGTTTTCACGC
>JASJDO010000021.1 GCA_030065115.1 Rhizobiaceae bacterium
GCGCTTTACAAGGCCATGGGCGGGTTTGCGACCAACGGCATCAACATGACCAAACTGGAAAGCTATCAGCTTGGCGGTGCATTCACCGCGACCCAGTTTTATGCCGATGTGGTAGGGCATCCTGATGATGAAAATCTCAAACTGGCGTTTGAAGAGCTGGAGTTCTTCACCGACGAGTTCCGGATACTGGGCGTATATCCCGCTGCAAAGTCTAGGGGATAGCAAGCGATAGAAGGGGAGGTCGCGGTGAGCAATTTCAAGTTTGATGCGTTTCTATCGGATGTGGCGGCTAAACAAGCCAAACCCTTTTCTGGCTACCCCGTTCATCATTTCGTCGGCGGAAACATTGATGAACCAACGGTTCCCGCTGGAAAGCTTGCTGAAGCGGTTGGCAAGGTCATCCGCGAGCAAGGCACGACCATGGGCAAATATGGCATGGATAGCGGTCCGCAGGGCTATCTGCCTCTGCGTGAAACCATATGTGATATTCTGAAACGGCGCGCAGACATGAATGTGCAGCCGGATGAAGTGCTAATGACCAGTGGCTCGCTGCAGGCAATGGACCTGATCAACAAGGCGTTGCTTAACAAGGGCGATGTGGTGCTAGTCGAAGCGGCAAATTATGCCGGAACACTCACCAAGCTCGATGCGCTGGGCGTTGATTATGTTGGTATCGATCTGGACGAAGATGGCATGCGCATGGACGCGTTGGAAGCAGCGATCCTCAACTTACATAAGCAGGGCCGTAAGCCGAAATACATCTACACAATTCCGACCATTCAAAACCCGACAGGTTCCGTCATGCCGGTTGAGCGACGCAAGGAAATGCTGACCCTGTCGAAGAAATACGACATTCCGATTTTTGAGGATGATTGTTATGCCGACCTGGTCTTTTCTGATACGCGACCGCCAGCAATTTATGCCCTCGATACGGACAATCGCGTCGTTTATTGCGGGACGTTTTCAAAGACCATCGCGCCAGCTTTGCGCGTCGGCTATATCGTGGCACCCTGGCCGTTGATGGGGCATATCCTGCCACTGAAAACCGATGCGGGCAGCGGAGCATTGGAGCAGATGGTGCTGGCAGAGTTTTTGCCCGATAATTTTGATGCGCATGTTTCAAGCCTGCTGCCGATGCTCAAGGAAAAAGCCAATGCGCTTTGCGAAGCGCTGGACGAGCATTTCGGGACTGATGTCGAATATGAAACGCCTGTCGGAGGCATTTATCTTTGGGTGACGCTGCCTGAACACGTGGATACCGACCGCTTGTTTGAAGTCGCAATCGCAGAAGGGGTGGAGATCAATCAGGGCTCTCAATGGGCCGTTGACAAACAGGCCAACAAGCGCCGAATGCGCATTTGCTTCGGTCATCCGTCCTCTGAGAATATTCGCACCGGCATCGCAAGATTGGCAGATATCTGTTTCAAGGAGTTTGGCGTTCCCGCACGTGGCGGCAATGTGGAGCGGTAAGGTGGTTGTTTGTTGAATGTCCGGTGAGCGGACTTAGCTACAATTCACTTTAGTCCGTTCAATGTTTGCAATGAACCGTGTGTGATCAGCTATCAACTTCATCAAAGATGTCACGACCATAACGCGCTCTCAAATCAAACATTAACTTATGTACGTCTTCATCAATATATGCATCAAACCAAGTGCGGATACCAAGCTGAGTGAGGCGTCTCTGGTGTTGAAAATCCAACTCAAAACTAAAGTTTTGGAGATTGTAACTTACGAGAACTACGCGAACATCATAGTTGCCCGTCAAACTCTGTAGTTTCAGTTGACGTGTGTGCAAACGCTGTAAGATGGCTTCCACATGTACATTTAAATCCTCTGTCTCCAAAACTCCACTGTTTAGCTTCCAGTTCGTAAACCACCTCTTTTTGTGAGGCCCTTTTGCTTGCCAAATATCGCCCTCGGACCATTCCTCATCAGGCTCGATCCCGAGGGCTTCAGTGATCAGGGTGGATGGCCCTTTCCCTTGAATTCCAAGGTAGGCGTATTGTCGATAAGTTTGTGGTTCTAGGGACATAGGGGTCATATACTTCGCTATAGATGAATGGATTGTCATAGAACCTAATAGCAGACATACATACTTTTTGCAGCATTAGTAAAAAAGGGCTCAATCCAGACATTTGATCTAGAAACAAGCATCTTGGTTGAATAAGATTTCTATGCGAATTCCATTGACCAACTCCACTCTATGCTAAAACAACTCACACCCGCCTCGCTCTACATGGGCCTGCTCGCAGCTTTTGTGGGCTATTCGGCCTCGTTTGCGATTGTCTTGGCGGGGTTGACCGCCATGGGTGCAAGTGAAGCACAGGCTGCGACGGGTCTCTTTTTCGCTACGCTTGGTATGGGGATATGCAGCATCTGGTTGCCGTTTGTTACGCGCATTCCGGCGGCTGTTGCGTGGTCTACGCCGGGGGCTGCTTTTCTTGCTGCGACGCAAGGATTGCCGGGCGGTTTTGCAGAAGCCGTTGGCGCAATGATCTTGTGCGCAGGCTTAATCGTTCTGACCGGGTTCATACCAATCCTTGGGCGAATTGTTGCCTCGATACCCAAACCCATTGCGAACGCACTTCTTGCTGGTGTTTTGCTGAAACTCTGTCTTGCCCCAGCCTTTGCCCTTGGAGAAGTACCACTGCTTTTTCTGCCCGTATTGCTTGCCTGGCTGGCAGGCCTTGTGTGGAACCGATTGGCTGCCATGCCCTTTGCGGTTGTGACCTTCGTGATTGTGCTTGTTTTTGCTGTCGATACCCCCAACACCGCTTCCATCACGCCAGAAAACTGGTTGCCGGAGCTGTCTTACGTCGAACCGGTATTTTCGTTCCAATCGCTGATCTCCGTTGCGCTGCCGCTTTACCTCGTTACAATGGCGGGGCAGAACATCCCCGGTTTTGCAGTCCTTGAGTTGAACAAATATGAGGTTAACCGTCCACCATTGATCCGAAATACCGGCCTAGTGAGCTTGGTTGTTGCGCCATTTGGTGCAGTGCCGGTCAATATGTCAGCGATCACTGCTGCAATGATGGCGGGTGAGGATGCGGGCCGTGATCCTGCTGTTCGATATTGGGCTGCCATCATCTCCGGGATTGCATATGTCGGTTTGGCCTTCATTGCTGCTTTGGCAACCGCGCTTACAACCTTGGCACCATCAAGCCTGATTACTGGCGTTGCTGGTCTGGCATTGATCCCGGCCTTCGTGGGATCGATTTCAGGATCCTTCAATGAACCCAAACAATTGGAAGCACCAGCCCTCACCTTTCTTCTGGCCGGAAGCGGTATGACGCTCCTTGGGGTAAGCGGAGCTTTCTGGGGCGTGGTGATTGGGGTAGTGATCTGGAATGCGAAATCTCTGTTTACAGATTGAGTTTCGCAAGGCTATCTGGGTCTGTAACCACAACGTGAATGCGCTTTTGATGAAAGTAGCCGCCGCCTTGTCTAAAATTCGCGTATGATCAGGGTTTTAACACTACTCATTAGCCTCTTTTCAATGACATTACATGCGGCGGCAAAAGCAGATATCGCCAAGCTCAGCCGTCAGATGTTCACGGTTCAGGGCGAAGAGAAACGCGAAATCGTCGAGCAATTAGTCGCCCTAAAAGATAAAAGCCTGATCCCGACCTTCGTGCTCGCCATGCGCTGGACGCGAAACAATATCTATGTGGGCGATGCTCTATCAGAACTGGCAGGCGAGCGCCTCTATGACTGGCATGATGCCTATGTCTGGCAGGAGCGGAACCCGCAAATCGTGCCGCATGAGAGTTTTCGTGGAATAAAACTTTGGCTGCTTGGCAATACAGACAAGAAGTTCCTTGACCTGTTCATGCCGCCTTACGGTTCTCGCGAGCGAATGAAAATCCGCTTGGAGGAAATCGCCTGGGGCGGAGCGCTATTTGACAAGATTCCATCCCTCGATAAACCCCAAATGATTTCTGCTGCTTGGGCCGCATATCTGAAGCCGGATGATCTGGTTTTCGGGGCTGAGATCAATGGCGACGCGCGAGCCTATCCGCTGCGCATCATGGGGTGGCACGAGATGATGAACGATGTGATTGGCGGTGTGCCGGTTGCGCTCGCCTATTGCACTTTGTGCGGCGCAGGAATCTTGTTCGAGACGCAAACCGAAGCCGCCAGCGAACCATTGGTGTTTGGTTCAACCGGGCTACTCTACCGGTCCAACAAACTGATGTTCGACCGCCAGACAAAAAGCGTCTGGAACCAGTTCACTGGTGAACCGGTAATCGGACCGATGGTCGATAGGCAAGGGAAACTGAAAATCCGTCCATTGACCATCACTACTTGGGAACGTTGGAAAGGGCGTCATCCTAAATCCAAGGTTCTTTCGCTCAATACAGGCTTTTTTCGAAACTACGATTCCGGTCATGTCTATCGCGAATATTTCGCTTCTCCGGACCTCATGTTCCCAGCTGCTGTGGGTGATGAGAGTGAGCTGGTTCGCAAGGACCATGTATTTGGCATTCGTCAGATCGGTGCCGCGAAAGCCTGGCCTTTGGATGCGTTCGAGAACAGCCGTGTTATCAATGACCAGGTGGGACAAACAAACGTTGTTCTGATTGGTGACGCCGAAACGCGAACAGTCCGTGCCTATGAGCGCGGCGAGGGTGAGGTTTTTGAAATCAACAACACGACGCTGGCGACCAAAAACACGGCTTGGATCATGACTGAAGAATTTCTGATATCAGCAGACGGTAAATCTCGCCGCCCCCGTGTTGCTGGGCATGTCTCTTACTGGTTCGCGTGGGATAATTACCTTGGTGTGAAAAGTGAACTCTATAGTGACTAATTCCCGCTATGAGTTCGCGCACTGAAATTCGTCAAGTTTCGCAACTGCATTGGCTTCGAACAGAGCGGAGACTTTCTTGCCACTCTCGTCCAGTTGGATTTGTGCACCAGTAATCTCTGGATCTGTGACGATGATTTCCTGCCCGCCGAGAGTGTCATCTACATCAATCGTGAATGCTATGCTTTCGCCAACAGGTAATTCAGAAATATTCAATGTAAGTTGGTTGTCGCCGTCATATACCTTTGGAATTGCAGTGAGTTTGTCTTCGCCAGTCACAAACTCAAGCGGTTGATAAACCTCAACCCCTGCACCGGAAGCAGTCACGTCAAAAATCAGGCCGGCATTGGAAGAAGACAAGTCAAAGGTTACACTCGCGTTTTTCAATGCACACTTGCTTGAATTGATAAGGGTAAACCGGTCTTTCGGTGCGCCTTCATCAAACTTTGCAGAAATCCCTGCATTCGCTGCTGTTACCAATCCCAAGACCAATGAAATTGCTGTAAGGATGCTTTGCATAATATGTCTCCAATCGGTTTAATTGCAGAAACAATTAGAGCGGCAAACGCGATATTCACTACTCTTGAGCGAAATTAATCTTCAGCCCAATAGCGAATAAGTGCTGACGATATCGCCTTGTTTGGCGGGCAGATGAACCCGTCTGGGTGTTCCTCGCGGATCATCAGTTTAACTTCTTCGCGCGTGAACCAACGGCAGTCCTCGAGCTCGGATTCGTCCATATTAATCTCATTTGACGTCACTTCGCCGTAAAGCCCGATCATCAGCGAATGCGGAAAGGGCCAGGGCTGGCTCGCATGGTATTTGACGCGGCCCACATGGACGCCGCTTTCCTCAAAAGTTTCCCGTCGCATGGCATCTTCAATGGTTTCACCTGGTTCCACGAACCCCGCAAGCGTTGAAAACCAACCTGGTGGAAAATGTGGACTGCGCCCCATCACGCAACGTTCCCCTTGTATGGGCAGCATGATCACTACCGGGTCGGTGCGCGGGAAAATCTTGTGTCCACAATTGGGGCAGTCACGGCGATATCCGCCGATCATGCTTTCAGATGGTGTTCCGCATTTGCCGCAAAACCGGTTTGTTACATGCCAGTATAGCATGGAACCGGCTTGTGCGATCGCGCCTGCTTCTTCTTCTGATACAGATGCCGAATATAAGAGGCTGCGTAGATCATAACTTGTCCAGGGTTCTTTCAAGGTCTCGATATCAACCTTGCAAGGCACAGCAACCCAGGCCTCTTCATCAGAGTTTCCCAGAAGAATTGCTTTTTCGAATTGAGGGGTAAACTTCTCTACAACATCCTTTTCAAATCGGATCTCAGAGACTTCAGTCTTTTTGAGCAAAACCTGCCCGCGCGAAAACATGAAATAACGCGTGTTTGAGGCGTCGAGCGCCTCATGGATGGTTTCTTCGTTTCGGTTCTCGGCATCGCGGACCAGACGATTGTTTGAGAACCCCACCAGTGAACTCGGTTCCGGTGATGGAAGAGTATCAAAATCGATCATCACAGGATTTCCAGATCGAGATGTTCGCGCAAAACTTCGACGATCTGATCCGAAGCGTCCTCGTGATAGGGCACTCTGTTACCGTGCCCCCAAACGGGATTGGGCCAGTTCTCGTCCTCTTCATTTCGCGCCACGATATGGATGTGCAACTGGTCCACAATATTGCCGAGGCTCGCTATGTTGACCTTCTTGCAACTGGACATGCCCTTCAAGACTGCGGCAACATTGGCAATCTCAAAATCAATGTCCTGACGCTGATCAGTGTGCAGTTCGTGCCATTCCACCGCATCTTCAATGCGCGGCGATAGGATAAGCCAGAACCATCGACTGTCATTCATCAGCAGTACATCTGAAATTCCAAGGGAGCCGACCATGATGGTGTCGGCTGCAAGGCGAGGATCTAGTTCATACATCGCGTCTTTTCGTTCCTGTTTATCCAAATAACGCAGTGCTGCGCGTCAAAATTTAAAGTGATTGACCCCACTTAGCGATGGTTCTACCACTTTGTAAATCATCAAAAATACTTGGGAGGGTATTTCATGGGTGTGGAATTCGAAGCGCCACGGCAAAAATCCTATGATGTCGTAATTATTGGCGGCGCCATGTACGGTTCTTCTATCGCCTGGTGGCTTTCCCGCAATCCGGATTTTGATGGTTCTATCCTTGTTGTAGAGCGTGATCCTTCTTATGAATTCACCTCGACTGCTCACACAAATTCATGCATTCGCCAGCAGTTTTCAGCGGAAGTGAATGTGCGAATATCTCAGTTTGGCGCAGAGTTTATCAAGAACTTCCGGGATTTCATGGAGGATGATGAAGCGCCAGATATCGTTTTGCAAAGCTATGGCTATATGTATCTGGCAGGCGATGAAGAGTTTGCTGCAACCCTCAAGCAAACCCAGGCCATTCAGGAGAAGCTTGGTTCAGGCACCAAACATATGAGCGCGGCAGCGATCAAAGCCGATTATCCATTCTACAACATGGATGACATCATTGCCGGCAATCACAATTTGATTGATGAAGGTTATTTTGATGGCGGAACAATTTTTGATTGGTGGCGTAGGAAAGCCCGGCAAAACGGGGTGGAATACTGTACCAATGAAGCGGTTTCCATGGGGTTGAATGCAGAGGGTAGTGCCGTTGAATCGGTAACTTTAAGTACAGGGGAGACCGTGAACTGTGGTACTGTCGTAAACTGTTCTGGACCCCGGGCAGTTGAAACCTCGCGAATGGCAGCGATTGAAGTTCCGGTTGAGCCACGCCGTCGGTACACGTTCATTTTTGATGCCGAGCAGCCGCTGGATCAGGACTTGCCTCTGACGATTGATCCGTCCGGCGTGCACATGCGGACAGATGGCCAGTATTATCTGGCGGGCTGCCCACCGACCATCAGCGGTGCTGATGATCCGGCTGTTGCTTATGATGATTTCGAAATCGACCACTCTCTGTGGGAAAACTATGTCTGGCCCATCATAGCCAACCGTGTTCCGCAGTTTGAAGCGATCAAGCTCACCAATACCTGGGTTGGACATTATGCGTTCAACACGTTGGATCAGAATGCGATCATCGGACCGCATACCAAGATCAGAAATTTTGTTTTTGCCAATGGGTTTTCCGGGCATGGGTTCCAGCAGTCACCTGCCATGGGGAGGGGTATTGCGGAATGGATCATCTATGGTGAATACAAGTCACTTGATCTTTCGCCCTTTGGTTATGAGCGAATAGAAACGCAAACCCCATTTGTTGAAAAGGCAGTGATATAATGAAACTTGTTCTTACAGGCGCAGCAGGAAGACTGGGTACGCAACTCCGTGAACCTCTGGCGCAAATGGCAGATAGTTTGGTTTCGACTGATATCGTTGATGATATTGGAGTGCTTAACGACGGTGAGACGTATATCAAAGCCGACCTTGCTTCTTTCGACGAGGTATACAAGGCCGTTGAGGGCGCAGACATGGTCATCCATTTCGGCGCTTTTGTGGATGAAGGTCCGTTTGAAAAGCTGCTGGGTCCGAATTTTGTAGGCTCATACAATGTCTGGGAATCCGCATTCAAACATGGCGCTCGACGCGTCATCTATGCAAGCTCAATTCACGCTGTTGGCATGTATCCGAAGAACGAGTTCATCGGCACTGATGTCCCTCACAGGCCTGACACGTTCTATGGCCTGGCGAAATGTTTCACTGAAGATTTGGGCAAAATGTATTGGGAAAAGCGCGGTCTCGAAAGCGTTCATTTGCGCATCCTGTCCTGTCTTGCCTATGAGGGCGTGAACAATGCCCGTGCGCTCGGCTCGTGGTTATCTTATGGAGACCTAATTCAATTGGTTAAGCGTGCCATTGAAACACCTGTAACCGGGTTCTCTATTATTTATGGTGTTTCAAACAATGACCGCGCCCCGGTCGATAATTCAAAAGCAAGCTTTTTGGGATATCGGCCAAAGGATAACGCGGAACAATATGCCGAAGAAGTTTTGGCCAACGAGCCGCAGATGAATCCACAGGATGCAGGTCATATGTGTCATGGTGGACCATTTGCCTCCATTCCTTTGGGCGAAGGGGCGGTTGCAAGCATGAACATTGTCACGGACGATAAGCAGGACTGAGGTAGAACTTTACTTGCATTTCCTGTAAAAAAGCATCATATCAGCCTTGGAAGATCGGTGATGGACGGGTTCCTTGCCCACCGGGTCAGGTCCGGAAGGAAGCAGCCCAGTCGAGATTTTCCCGGGTCATCTTTTCCGGTCTTCCACCTTTCCCCTGAAAAGTCAGAAAAAACACTGCGTGGATGATGTCAGCGCATGTCAAACGCGCTATAGTTTTTGTCGATGACAGATGCAGCTCAACCTTACCGCGTTCTGGCGCGCAAATACCGTCCGCATTCCTTTGAGGATATGATCGGCCAGGAGCCGATGGTGCAGACGCTATCCAACGCGTTCAAAACCGGTCGCATCGCGCAAGCCTACATGATGACCGGTGTTCGGGGTGTCGGGAAGACGACCACTGCCCGCATATTGGCTAGGGCACTCAATTACAAGACTGAGGCAATCGACCAGCCTACAATTGATCTATCGGAGGAAGGGGAACACTGCCGGGCCATTATCGAAGGCCGGCATATGGACATAATCGAGATGGATGCCGCCTCTCACACCGGTATTGATGACATTCGTGATCTGATTGAGTCCGCCCAGTACCGTCCGGCAACCGCTCGCTACAAGGTATACATCATTGACGAGGTTCACATGCTTTCCAAGAGTGCCTTTAATGGCCTTTTGAAAACGCTGGAAGAGCCTCCCGAACATCTCAAATTTATCTTCGCAACCACCGAAATACGTAAGGTTCCTGTAACAGTGCTTTCGCGGTGTCAGCGCTTTGACTTGCGCCGTATTGATGCAGGAGAACTGGCAGAATATCTCGGCAAGATTTGCGAAAAAGAGGGTGTTACCATTGAGCCAGATGCGCTCGCCCTGGTTTCGCGTGCAGCGGAAGGCTCTGCCCGGGACGCACTTTCGATGCTTGATCAGGCAATCGCCCACGGTTCCACTCAGGAAGGCGGTATTACTGCAGAAAGCATGCGTACCATGCTGGGTCTTTCTGACCGTGCCCGGATTGTGGACTTGTTTGAGCATGTGATGAAAGGTGAGGTCGCCGCTTCGCTGGCAGAAATCAAGGCGCAATACGATATCGGTGCTGAACCGCAGGTTGTGCTGAACGATCTTGCCGATTTTATCCACCTCGTTACCCGTCTCAAATATGTACCCGATGCTGAAAACGACCGCGGGCTTTCCGAGATTGAAAGAACAAAGGGCAAAGAATTCGCTGACCAGCTTTCGGTTCGCGTGTTGGGTCGAGCGTGGCAAATGCTGACCAAAGGTTTGACGGAAGTATCTGCATCTGAACGCCCGCTTGCGGCTGCTGAAATGGTTCTGATCCGCATGACTCATGCCTCCAGCCTCCCAACACCGGATGAACTGGTGAAAGACATGCAGGGTAAAGCATCTGCAAGAGCCGCACCTCTGGCGTCTCCTGCTGCATCACCCTCTGTATCTCCAAACGGTGGTGAGGCATCAGCCCATTCCTCTGCGCCAGTACAGCACGCAGAAACACCTCCTCAACCGACCATGAGTTCAGAAGTTTCTTCAGGTGGTCAGGTCTTGGCGATGGCTCAACCACAACCAGATCCTGTTGCTGGGAACAATTCTACAAACTCTGAATTTCGTGTTTTGAACACGTTTGATGAGCTGATATTTCTGGTTGAAGACAAACGCGATTTGTCGTTGAAGACCCAGATCAAGCGCCATGTCCGTCTGGTATCGTTTGTCGATGGTCGCATGGAAGTAAACCTGGTTGAAAACGCACCACGGGATTTTCTCCCGACATTGGGCAAGCGTTTGGAAGAGTGGACCGGCAAACGCTGGATGCTTTCAATAAGTCAGGAAGAGGGTGCCCCCACGCTTTCCGAAGTAGAACGGGCTGAAAGCGCGCAGCGAATGGACGACGCGAAAAGTGATCCGACTGTCGAGGCAATAATGAAACAGTTTCCCGGTTCGCGAATCGTCAATATTCGTGTACGGCAGGAAGAAACAGAAGAGACTTTGGAGCCAGCACCTGATGACGACGAGGATCAGGACGGTCTCGACGAGTTTTTTGAATAACGCACAAACAGCGAAAGTACGATTATGAAAGATATCATGGGCCTGATGAGCAAGGCCAAAGAGATGCAGGAAAAAATGCAGTCCATGCAGGAAGAGCTTCAAACGCTCGAAATGGATGGCACCTCCGGTGGTGATCTGGTGAAGGTCACACTGAATGGCAAAGGCCAGATGACAGGTCTGTCGATTGACCCAAGCCTGATGAAAGAAGGTGAAGGTGAAATCCTTGAAGACCTGATTGTTGCAGCTCACTCTGATGCCAAGGGCAAGGTCGAAGAAGAAACCGCCCGCCGTACCCAGGAATTGACCGCCGGTCTGCCTATCCCGCCCGGCATGAAACTGCCTTTCGGCTAAGCATCTACCATGGTGCAACGCGTTACCGGACCGGAAATTGAGGCGTTGATCCAGCTTTTGGCAAAGCTGCCAGGGCTTGGACCTCGTTCGGCTCGTCGTGCTGCATTGCATTTGATCAAGAAGAAAGATCAGGTGCTCCGTCCTCTCGCGCATGCTGCAGCTGAAGCGGCGGAAAAGGTGAGCGAATGCCAACTATGTGGTAATGTAGATACCGCCAATCCTTGTACAATTTGCCTTGATTCAAAGCGGGATCGAAACACGATTGTGGTCGTGGAAGATGTGGCAGATCTATGGGCGTTGGAACGCGCGCAGGCTGTTAATTCTCTTTATCATGTATTGGGCGGAACGCTTTCACCGCTTGATGGGGTTGGACCGGAAGATTTGAGCATCGATGGCTTGATCAACCGGGTTTCAGAACCATTAGGTGTTGATGAAGATGGGAACCCCAGAAAACGGGAAGTTATTCTGGCCGTTAACGCGACAGTTGAAGGTCAAACAACCGCCTACTACATCACCGAACGCCTAGATGGTTTGGATGTAAAAGTCACCCGCCTAGCTCACGGCGTGCCTGTGGGCGGAGAACTCGATTACCTGGACGAAGGTACGCTTTCTGCCGCGATCAAAAGTCGGAGCGATTTTTAGTCAGCAACGCGACCCGAAGGTAACAAGACATTTTGTGCCTTTCAAAACACCCTTGCCGACCTCCACAGTACCCTTCGCAACACCCACTGCGGTATGACCGACCCCTTTGGCGGTACCGACCACGACACCGCCAGCGCCTTTTTTGGATTCTTTTCGGAACGCCTTTGCACCTTTGTCCAAGCCATTGCCAGTCTCATCGATGCCATTGACCACGCCGGTTCCTACTTCTTCGCCACCTTCTACAACGCCTTCTACAGGGTCAGGCCCTTTGAAAAAGCTGTCTGATGCGATTGCTTGCTGGGCCAATGCAAACAGGGTAGCCGTTGCAACGAGGGTTACTATTGTCTTTTTCATGGATGTGCCTCCTGTAGTTCAACACTATCAAACTGATGCGAATGAAATGGCGTTCGCTTGATCCAATATGTCAGGTCGTCTTGGTAATTTTTTGACCGTTAAGACGATTGGGATCACAAAAATAGCAAAAACCTTGTTTGGCCCCTTTTCACGACCCCCCAAAGCAGGGCTCTATTTGAGCTAGGAATATGAAAATAAAGACATTTTTCAATTAACCCTTAATAAACTGGTAACCATTATGTTTATGGAGCGAGTTTTGCAACTGGGGTGCAGAATGGAATACGGCCAAGATATTTTTCTCAGTACTATTGATGAGCTGTCCGAAGCCATTGTCATTTATGACAAGGACGACAATTTTGTAGCCTGCAACCGGGCCAATCACGACCTGTATCCACATTTGTCTCCGCTTTATAAGAAGGGGAGTACACTCACCGACATCCTGAAGCTGGCCTATGCCCAGGGGCAATGGAAATCAGAATTCAGAGACGAGGAAGAGTTTGTTGAATCCCGTATCAGTGAACATTGGTTACCATTTCACGAGACAGAACAACACCTGGCTGATGGTCGATGGTTGCTGGTCAGAAACAAACGGCTTGAAAATGGCCTGTTTATCGGGATGCGCACAGATATCACCGAGATGAAGCGCCGCGAAGAGGAACTGCTTGAGGCTCAAAACCGCGCCGAAGCTGCTGACCGGGCAAAGTCTGAATTTCTTGCGAATATGAGCCACGAGATCCGGACTCCCATGAATGGCGTAATGGGCATGGCTGAATTGTTGGCAAGCACGGACCTTGACCCAAAGCAAGCCATGTTCACCGATGTCATTGTTAAATCGGGATCATCTCTTTTGACGATTATCAATGACATCTTGGACTTCTCCAAGATTGACGCGGGTCAGATGGAACTTGACCCCGGACCTTTTCAACTTGCCGAGGCAATTGAAGATGTGGCGACACTGGTGTCCTCCAAAGTCGCTGAGAAAGATCTTGAGCTGATTGTTCGTGTAGACCCGCAACTACCGAAGATGATTGTCGGTGATGTTGGCAGGATTCGTCAGATCATTACAAATCTCATGGGTAATGCAGTCAAGTTCACAGAAAAGGGCCATGTCTATGTCAACGTGGAGGGCAGCGTTTTTGAAGAAGACGAAACACCGTACACCAAACTGAAATTCTCAGTTGAAGATACCGGTGTGGGTATTCCCGAGGACAAATGTGACACGGTCTTTCAGAAATTTTCCCAAGTCGATACTTCCGCAACTCGCAAACACGAGGGCACCGGCCTTGGCCTTTCGATCAGCTCATCTCTCGTTAAACTAATGGGGGGCGAAATTGGGGTGCAGAGTGTTGTGGGACAGGGCTCGACTTTCTGGTTTGAAGCAACTTTTCCGGTTCATGATGATATTGCTTCAGAACGCATTATCCCGGGAGACCTTTCCGGTTCTCGCGTTCTGATAATTGATGATAATGCTGTCAATCGGGCAATTCTCACCGAGCAAATGAATGCGTGGAGATTTGACAATGCTGCTGCATGCAGTGGGGCAGAAGGTCTAGAAGTAATGCGTGCTGCTGCGGCCAACGGCATCCGGTTGGACCTTGTTGTACTGGATTACCAGATGCCCGGCATGGATGGTGCTCAGGTCCTTAGAATCATGCGATCAGAAGAAGGGTTGGCTGACATCCCAGTTGTGATGCTCACTTCTGTAGACAGTTCTGAAACCAATCAGGAGCTCAGCAGGTTGGGTGCAGAAGCCAATCTTACAAAGCCGGCACGCTCATCATTGCTGCTGGAAACAATGCTTCAGGTGATGGCGAACGATCAGGCGAACCTTGCATTAAAAAACAGCGATGTCCCGGCGGACGATCCTGCATCATCAGTCAAATCGCCAGAAAGCCGCCCGGCCAGTGACCGACAGATCGAGACAAGGCCACTTGAGATCTTGGTTGCTGAAGACAATCAGGTGAACCAAATCGTTTTCGAGCAAATCTTGGAAGAATGCGATCTACACTACAGGATAGTGGAAAATGGACGACTTGCATTGGCGGCATTCAAGGTTCAAACGCCAAAGATGATCCTTATGGATGTTTCAATGCCGGAAATGAACGGCAAGGAAGCCACCATCGCGATTCGTAAATATGAGCAGGAAAACGATCTGACGAGAACTCCGATCATCGGCGTCACTGCCCACGCGCTAAAGGGTGATATGGAATCGTGTATTGAAGCCGGAATGGACGATTATTTGTCAAAACCGGTGTCGCCAAACAAACTCAAACTGAAGATCGAGCAGTGGCTCAAACTGGACTTGGAAACTGCGGCTGCAGGCTAGTTTCCTCATCTATTGCTGCTTTCGCACTTCCAAACAGGCGTTTCATGAAGAGGTGAGGGCTTATGCTGCCATCACCTTTTCAAGCACAGCATCAAATCGTTCAACGGCACCATCAACATCCTGCAACTTGTCAATGCCAAAGAGGCCTATGCGGAAAGATTTGTAGTCCTGTCCCTCGTCACACATCAATGGCACCCCGGCAGCAATCTGCATGCCATTGGCCGCAAACTTCTTGCCGTTCTGAATTTCAGGGTCGTCTGTGTAGCTCACCACCACACCTGGCGCATGGAAACCTTCCGCTGCCACACTTTTAAAGCCCGCACCCTCAAGCGAAGCACGAATGCGGGAACCAAGTTCAAACTGGTTTTCCTTGATTTTGGAGAAACCGTATTCCTTCGTCTCCATGACAATGTCACGGAACCGCTTCAGTGAGTCAGTTGGCATGGTCGCATGATAGGCATGGCCACCATTCTCATAAGCCTGCATGATGTCGAACCATTTTTTCAGGTCACAGGCAAAAGATGTGCTTTGCGTGTCGGCCATGACGGCCATTGCTTTTTCGCTTAGCATCACAATGCCTGCAGCTGGCGATGCTGACCACCCCTTTTGTGGTGCGCTGATCAAAACATCTACACCACAGGCTTTCATATCGACCCAGATACAGCCTGAAGCGATGCAATCCAGAACAAAAAGGCCTCCGTGCTCATGAACTGCATCCGCTGCTGCCTTGATGTATTCATCCGGCAACATCATGCCAGCTGAAGTTTCGACATGCGGCGCAAAAACGACTTCAGGTTTTTCTTCGCGAATGCGGGCCACGAGATCTTCGATCGCTGTTGGAGCGAAAGGCGCTTGGGTGTTGTCCATACCGCGTTGTGCTTTCATCACGGTTGATGTTGCAGGCATGTCGCATGCGCCAAAAATCTGTGTCCAGCGGTAGGAGAACCAGCCATTGCGAACAATCATTGTGTTCTTGTTTGTCGCAAATTGTCGGGCCACAGCCTCCATGCCAAACGTACCGCCACCTGGAATGAGAGCGATGCCGTCAGCATTGTAAACTTCTTTCATCGCACCTGAAATATCACGCATGACACCCTGGAATTCCTGAGACATATGATTAAGCGAGCGGTCTGTGAAAACGACAGAATACTCAAGCAAACCATCAGGGTCGATATCAGTGCGCAGGGCAGGCATTTCTTTTACTCCGTGAAAAAATTGATGATAATTTCATATCATTGGTTTGTGGCAGCACAATTACAAAAAAGTGTGACTTGTTGTCCGTAGTGCTCAAAGTTGTAAATTCTGTAAACGAAAAACAGGGCCGGAGCCCTGTTTTTTTAATAGGAGATGCACGGGCCAGACAAACTCCAACCCGTGCATGCCAGCCTTATGTAAATTCTGGGTAAGCTTCCACACCAACCTCAGCTTTGTCGAGGCCGAGTGCTTCGTGTTCTTCAGACGCCCGGATACCTATAGTGACCTTCAGGATTGTCCAGAGGATCGCAGAAGCAACCACTGTGAACACACCGTATGCCAAGATACCGACAATCTGAGTGCCCAGGCTTGCATCGCCATTTGAGAAGACAACTGCGATCGTGCCCCAGATACCTGCAATCAAGTGAACCGGGATAGCGCCGACAACGTCATCGATTTTGAACTTGTCGAGCATCGGTACTGAGAAGACCACGATAGCACCACCAACACCACCGATAAGGATCGACGCAAATGCGCTTGGTGCGAGAGGTTCAGCAGTAATCGATACAAGACCGGCCAATGCGCCATTAAGAGCCATGGTGACATCGATCTTTTTGTAGACGATTTGCATCAGGATGATGGCAACCACAACACCACCTGCAGCTGCGAGGTTTGTGTTCGCAAAGATGCGGGATACGTCAGAAACATCGGCGTTGGTACCCATGGCAAGCTGCGATCCGCCATTAAAGCCGAACCAACCGAGCCAAAGGATGAATGTACCCAATGTTGCAAGCGGAATATTTGAACCCGGCATAGGTACAACACGGCCATCTTCAGTGTATTTTCCTTTACGGGCACCGAGGATGATTGCGCCAGTCAGAGCAGCCCAGCCACCAACTGAGTGAACGATTGTTGAACCGGCAAAGTCAGAAAAGCCCATCTCTGAGAGCCAGCCGCCGCCCCACTGCCAGGAGCCGGAAATCGGGTAAAGCACGCCAGTCAAGACAGCAACGAAGATGAGGAACGGCCAAAGCTTGATACGCTCAGCAACGGTGCCTGATACAATAGAAGCAGTTGCCGCACAGAAGACCATCTGGAAGAACCAGTCTGATGCAACCGAATAGTCACCCTCATTCGCCTCACCTGCACCAGGCCAGCTGTATGGGGCAAAGGTTCCGATATAGCCGTTCACGTCGGTGTACATAAGCGAGTAACCGCAGACCCAGAACATGATACCGGCGATTGAGTACAATGCGATGTTTTTGAGGCATTGCATCGAAACGTTTTTTGAACGCACAAGACCTGCTTCCAACATGGCAAAGCCAGCGGCCATAAACATGACCAGGAAGCCGCCCATAAGGAACAGGACTGTATTAAAGATAAAGGCTGTTTCGCCCTGAACACTTTCGAGTGTTACCTCTTGTGCTAATGCAGGACTGCTTGCCATCATGGCTGCAGCGGTCAGGAGCATCAGCTTTTTGTTTTTCATAAACATGATATTTTCCCTGAGATTAATGTGTTGCCTACAGCGCGTCAGCACCAGACTCTCCGGTCCGGATACGTACTGCTTGTTTTAGGTCGTAAACGAAGATTTTGCCGTCACCGATCTGTTCGGTGCGGGCTGCTTCTGTAATCGCTTCAACTGCTTTGTCAGTGATTGCTTCGTCGACTGCGAGTTCGATCTTGATCTTTGGCAGGAAGTTGATTGCGTATTCTGTGCCACGATAAATCTCGGTATGGCCCTTTTGCCGTCCATACCCTTTGACCTCGCTGACCGTAAGCCCCTCGACGCCGACTTCGCCAAGCGCCTTGCGAACTTCATCAAGTTTGAACGGCTTGATGATCGCCATGATAATATTCATGCTTGATCCCTTGTTTTTACTTTTATGTTTTAGCGTCCGGAGGATTTTGAATAGTTCCAGCCTGCACCCAAACGCCGCCCGAGTTTTTCCTAGCGGGGTGGAGGTGCAGCGTCTGCTGCTAGTTTTTTCAAGATGTGTTGCAAAAAACGCAACGCTCGACTAAAACGGCGGGAAACTGGGGAGAGTCATGCGTCATCTGTTACCGTATAAATATGTAGAAGAAATCGCCAAGGCGGGTTCAATTCGAAAAGCTGCCGAGGTTTTGGCGATTACGCCGTCTGCTTTGAACCGAAGATTGCTGGCGATAGAAGACGAGTTGGGCGTCCAGATTTTTGAGAGATTGGCTGTTGGTGTTCGCCTTAATACGGCAGGCGAATTGCTGCTCAAGCACATTCGTAATCAGATGTCTGACCTTGAGCGCGTCCGGTCACAGATAGCTGATTTATCCGGCCAACGGCGGGGTAGTGTGGCTATTGCCTGCAGTCCGGAATTGACAGGCGGATTTCTTCCCCAACAAGTACAAGCCTATCAAAGCGAATTCCCGGGAGTGAACTTTACGATCAACCGGCGGTTCCGCGATGACATCGAAATGGCTCTGACAGAATTTCAGTCCGATGTTGCCTTTGTCTTCGAGCCCTTGAAGCTCGCAGACTTCCAAACGGTTCATACAATGCAGCAGCAAATCCTGTGCATGATGGAGCCGGATCATCCTCTCGCTGGAAGAGATTCTCTGAGATTGTATGAATGTGCAGAATTTCCATTGCTCCTGCCGGAAACTTCATGGGGCATTCGACATCTTCTGGACCAGTCAGCCGTGCGACTGGGCTTGAACCTCCGGTCGGTCATTCAATCTGATGCGAGGGAATTCCTTCGAGATTACAAAAGGCAATATTTACAGCTTTCGTTTGAGATTCCGATCAATGCTGAGCGGGCAACCGAAGGCGGACGTCTGGTTGCAGTACCGCTCAACACGATTGATGTACCCGCCGGAAACATATTTGTAGGGCACTTGAAAGGGCGAACCCTACCGGTATCGGCCGCACGCTTCCTCGAACAAGTGACCACAGAGATGGCCAACCGGTTTGATGTGGAATAAAAATTATCCAAATCGCTTTTGAACTTCAGCGACAATTTCGTCTGAACCAAACCGCATCGGGTCCACACATGGCAGACCATGCTCTTCGCCGGTTTTTGCAAGATAGGCTTTTGCTTCATCCTCACCCAGTGCGGCTGTGTTCACACAGATACCAACGCATTGTGTATCCGGGTTGGTCAACTGCCCTAGCGAAGTCGCCATATCAATCACTTGCTGGATAGTTGGCAGAGGTGTTTGCACGCCGCGCATGGTGGTGCGTGTCGGTTCGTGGCAAACAACAAATGCATCCGGTTGGGAACCGTGTAAAAGTCCAAGCGTAACACCGGAAAATGCCGGATGGAAAAGCGAGCCTTGTCCTTCAATCACCTGCCACATGTCGTCATCGCAGTCTGGGGTGAGCCATTCGGCAGCGCCCGAGATAAAATCAGCCACTACAGCATCAAGCGCAACGCCGCGTTCTGCAATCAGTTTCCCGGTCTGACCCGTCGCGCAGAATTCCGCCTTCATGCCGGCAGCTTTCATGTCGCGCTCGATGCAAAGCGCCGAGTATTTCTTGCCAACCGAGCAATCCGTACCAACAGCCAACAGACGCTTGCCTTTGCGCTTGGTGCCTTTGCCGGTAGCAAAAGCCACATCTGAATGGCGCAGGTCATGCAGTGTGGCACCGTTCTTTTCGGCAGCTTCCGCGATTGCGGGGATCGAACCAAGGCGCACATGAAGACCGCACGCCACATCCATGCCCGCATTGATTGCAGCGACAATGTAGTCGATCCAGGTGTCTTTCAGCATCCCGCCGGAATTTACCGCCCCAACAACAAAGGTTTTTGCGCCGGCGGCAACACCTTCTTCAATGTTCATGTCCGTGACACCGAGATCAGCATTGCAGCCTTCAAGGCGCATCTGGCCGACGACCTGATCGGGTCGCCAATCAACCACGCCTTGGGCAGTCTTGGCTGCTAACATGTCAGGCACATCGCCAATGAAGAGTAGGTAAGGTTTTTTCAAAGACATGAAACTCAATCCCCATGTGGAATTTCAACTGCCGAACGTAACCACGGATTTAATTGTGAGACAAATTGCCAGATTGGCCTATTGATGGTGCCAGAAATGAAGTCAAACATAAACATAAGCGCAGGTTGTCGTCCCTGCGAGTTTTTCAGATCCCTGCTGGCGGATTTCAATCCGCACATTTGCCATGCGTTTGCCGTTGGACTGGATGATCGCTTCAGCTTCAATCATGCCTTTGGAAAGGGGGCGCATAAAATGAGTGGTCATATCGACTGTTGTCATGATCCGTTGTTCTTCGTTATGGGCAAACAAAGCCATGACTCCAACCGTATCGGCAATCGCAGCGATAGACTGCCCGCAAACAATATCGCCCGTCCGCATCACAAAATCGGTTGCCGGTATTTCAAACCGTGCCCCGGTATCAGTGATCTCGACCGGATTGATCTCCAACTGTTGAACCATGGGAGCAAAAACCGTGGTGCGCATGGCGCGCAGGTCTTCGATGCTCAATCCTTTGTTCATTTTGCGTCCTTGATCAACTTCTCAATCGGATCGTAGCCTAAAGGTCCATGTGTAGGCAGATGCCCAGCAAATATTTTCCAAAGAAACGTGGACAGTCGTTTTTCTTCGTCGTACCCGGGGCCTGTCCGATCGAGGTCTATTAGATATTCCTCGAGGTGTTTCAGTTTGTCGAAGGCTTCGTCATTTGAAATTGCTCCACTTTGAAGCGTGAAATGAATTCTATTTGCCAGCAACGCAAGTGAAAATAGGATCCTACCATATTGATGGTTATCGGTAATACCGTTTCTAAAAGCGTAGAAGCCCTCATTTCCAGCACTTCCTCCTTCAAAAAGTGACCGAAATCCATCCACATTAAGCATCTGTTCAATTGTATCTTGATCTGAATGTAAATCATCCCGCCCACCGTGTCTGCTTACCCACAAAATCGACAAGGCAAGTTCTCTTTTTGTTAGATTATAAAATTCTAACAGGTTTTTCCGAAGCATTTTGTGCTGGCGATCATCTTTATCTTTTGACAATGCCCAAAGAAACAAGCCAATCGTTACTACGCCCAACAACGCCTCAGAGGCCGATAAAATTTTTGCTACCGATGAAACTGGTGTCAAATCACCATAACCAAGTGTTGTGATCGTAATTATGCTAAAATAAAAACAGTCCAAAAAAGAAGCTTCTTTTGTCTGTGCGAACCCTTGATGAATCCAAAAAAACAAAGCAAAAGCCATAATTATCAATAAATAGACCGCGCCATACTTGGCAGGTGTATTGATAGCTTTCAGATATTTCACTCTACCGCCTTCAGTTTCGGGCGTTTCTCACTTTCAACGGTACCCGGCTCTTCAAACTCCAGCTCGGTGATTTTGGTACCGCGTTTGGTGACTTTTTCTGTTGAGATCAGAATATCGCCCACATCTTTTTGCGCCTGACGGAAATGATTATCGAGCTTGCGAACACGATCATCCAACCGCCCGACATCTTCTATCAGTGTAACAATCTCACGCTGGATCAAATGGGCCTGTTCGCGCATGCGTACATCTTTCAGTACCGATTGCATGACCTGGATTGAAAGCATTAGAAGGGAAGGTGATACAATGACCACGCGTGCTTTGTGTGCCTTCTGCACCAGGCTTTCAAAATTCTCATGAATTTCCGCAAAGATCGATTCTGACGGCACGAACATGAAGGCCATATCCTGTGTCTCGCCCTTCAAAAAATATTTTTCTGAAATTGCTTTCAGGTGAACTTCCACATCGCGCTTGAAGGCCTGTGCAGCAATCTTTGCCTGTTCGGGTGTTTCAGCTTCCCGAATTCGGTGCCAGCTTTCAAGCGGGAATTTGGCATCAATCACCAGGGGCGGCGTATCGTTGGGCATGTGAATGATGCAGTCTGGCCGCGAATTGTTCGAGAGCGTTGCTTGAAATTCATACGCTCCGTGCGGCAAGCCATCTTGCACGATCTGCTGCATGCGCCCTTCACCAAATGCGCCACGGGTCTGCTTGTTTGACAGGATGTTCTGGAGTTCCACTACCTGACCGGCAAGCCCCATGATGTTGTTTTGTGCGGTATCAATCACCGCAAGGCGTTCCTGAAGTTTTGTCAGACTTTCCTGTGTGTTTTTGGTAGTTTCCGAAATCGATTGGCCAATGCGCCCGGACATGCCTTCAAGACGTTCATTGACTGCGCGCATCATGTCTCCCTGACGGGTAGAGAAAATTTCGCTCATCGTTTGCATGCGGCCTGTGAGTTCATTTTGGCTCGCCACCAACTCCGCCATTTTCGCTTCCGCTTCGCGAGCGCGCTCAAGGGCTGCGGCCTCCCTCGCCGCACGCGCTTTGGCCGCTTTGCCTGATGTATAAATTAAGTAGAAGCCCAAAAGTACCAGAGCCAGGACGCAGGCAACGATTATGTTGCCGAGTGAAAACCCTTTCTGTCCAAACGTCAGGACAGTCTGGTTGAAAAAGGCGTTGAGTTCGTCGCTTGCAGTCATTGAGTAACTGTAACCGATTCCAGTCAGAGTAAAAAGAACAAAACAGGAATAAAGACAGGTTGGGGAAAATGTTTGACCCGCCACATTCAAACGCCTATGTCAGCCCCATGGCAAAGCGAGATATCATCACTATTCCCGACGCAAAACTGCGCGAACTGTCCCAACCAGTGGGCCAAATCACGCCTGAACTTCTTGCATTGCTCGATGATATGGCTGAGACCATGTATGCGGCACCGGGGATTGGTCTTGCAGCAATTCAAATCGCAGAGCCTGTCCGCGCATTGGTGGTCGACTGCAATTATCGTTCGAAAAAAGAAGCAGAAGACGGCGAGGTCACACGCGATGCCGAGCCGGATGAAGAAACCAAAAATCCGATCTTCATGATTAACCCTGAAATTGTCAGTTTTTCTGAGGCGCCATCAACCTATGAAGAAGGGTGTCTTTCGATTCCCGACTATTATGCTGAAGTTGAGCGCCCGGCATCCTGTGTTGTCAAATATCTGGACCGGGAAGGCGCAGAACAAGTGCTGGAAGCAGATGGACTTCTCTCTACCTGTGTTCAGCACGAAATGGATCATCTTGATGGAAAACTGTTCATTGATCTGTTGTCCAAACTCAAGCGGGATCGTGTGATCAAGAAATTCACCAAGATTGCCAAGCAAAGTGGAACGCTGCCAGACAAACGCATGATTGGATAAGCCATGGCTCTGCGCATTGTCTTCATGGGAACACCTGAGTTCTCCGCTCCGGCCTTGCAAGCACTTGCAGATGCCGGACACGAGATTGTTGCATGCTATTCGCAACCGCCCAGACCGGCTGGTCGACGAGGCCTGGAGTTAAAAAAATCTCCGGTGCATGAAAAGGCAGAAGCTCTTGGCATTCCGGTTTTCACGCCTGAAAGTCTTAAGGGCGAAGCAGAGCAAGCAGAATTTGCTGCCCATAAAGCTGATGTCGCTGTGGTGATCGCCTACGGGCTGCTCTTGCCAAAAGCGATCCTCGAAGCACCAACACATGGTTGCTATAATGGACATGCTTCACTGCTTCCCCGTTGGCGGGGTGCGGCTCCGATCCAAAGAGCGATTATGGCAGGTGATACGGAAACCGGCGTTGGCATCATGAAAATGGATGTGGGTCTGGATACGGGTGATGTGGCGCTTGAAGAGCGGGTCCCGATCGATGAGAACATGGCTGCTGGTGAGTTGCATGACGTGCTATCAGCAATAACAGCTGATCTAATGGTTCGAGCTATGGATAGGTTGGAAAAGGGCGAACTATCTCTTACGCCTCAATCAGATGAGGGCATTCTTTACGCAAAGAAAATCGTCAAGGATGAAACGCGGATTAACTGGTCGAAACCTGCGAAGGAAGTTCACAACCACATTCGCGGCCTTTCGCCTTTCCCGGGCGCCTGGTGCGAGATGATGATTGGCGGCAAGCCGCAGCGTGTGAAAGTGCTTTCAAGCGAGCTCGGTGAGGAAAATGGCGAGCCGGGCGCGATGCTAGACAATGAACTGACGATTGCTTGTGGTGACGGAGCGGTGCGGTTGATAAAGGTGCAGCGGGCAGGAAAACAGGCCCAATCAGCAGATGAGTTCTTGCGCGGCAACTCTATAGAAGCAGTTCTTTAATGCCGCGCTACAAGCTCACCATAGAATATGATGGTACGCCCTATTATGGCTGGCAGCGGCAGGACCGGCTTGCCTCTGTGCAGCAGTCAATTGAAGAGGCAATGCAGAAATTCGCGCAACATGACGTGAGCGTGTTTGCTGCTGGCCGCACGGACACCGGCGTTCATGCGCTGGGGCAGGTAATCCATGTTGATCTGGAGCGCGACTGGAAACCGGAAAAGGTGCAGGAGGCGACAAACGGATTGCTGAAACTCGAAGGGCATCCAATATGCGCCATTGATGTGGCGAAGGTAGACGAAAATTTCGATGCCCGGTTTTCCGCTGTACAACGCCACTATCGCTATCGCATCATAAACCGGATTGCTCCGCTAACCGTTGAGCTTGATCGTGCGTGGTGGATCCGTTTTCCTCTCAATGTGGAGGCAATGAATGACGCGGCACAGGCGTTGGTCGGTCATCATGATTTTACGACCTTCCGCTCAACCGATTGTCAGGCCAAGTCGCCAATGCGGACGGTCGATCTTCTTGAAGTGAGGCGGGTCAACGAAACCGAGATCGAAATCATTGCGAAGGCCCGTTCGTTCCTGCACAACCAAATCCGTTCCTTTGCCGGCTCGTTGAAACTGGTGGGAGACGGTAAATGGACGAAGCAGGATTTGGTCAATGTCCGCGATGCGCTTGACCGAAAACGCTGCGGGCCGGTCGCCCCTGCCTGCGGGCTCTATCTGACACGGGTGGATTATCCGGACAGTGTTTGAGCAGAAAGTTTAGTCGGTGCAACCCCGTATGTCTGTGTGAAGGCCCGAGTAAATGCGTCGCCACTTCCATACCCAAACTTGCGAGCGGTTTCTTTGACCCTTGCTCCGCTCATCAGCGCGTTACGAGCAAGCGTCATGCGCCATTGTCGCAAATATGAAATGGGTGAAACACCAAGGGTGGACTGAAACGTTTCCATGAACTGGGACCGTGATTGCGCAGATAGCGAAACCAGATCATCCAGTTTCCAGAGTCTCCCCGGTTCATCGTGGATTGCAACCAGAACCGGACTGAGGTTTGGATCAGCCAAACCTGCCAGTAGGCCGGTTTCATATTCTCGTGTTTCGATTTGTTTGCGCAATACGCTAACCAACAGAAATTCGCAAAGTCTGTCGATGGCTATTTGGCCTCCGCATCGGGGCGTATTGATTTCCGATGCAATCAATTGAGCCAAGGCACGCAATTCATCTGACGTAGTCAAATCTATTGTCATCTCCACAGGCAGGGCCATTAATATTGGATTGGAATTTCCACCATAGTCAATTTTGGCCATTGCAAGTGAACCGCGTCCAAAACTCGAATTTGCTGTCCCAGAGAATGCAAGCCAGAGACCTTTGGGATTTTCAGCTTCGCCATCGATGCACAAATTTGCTTCTGTGGAATCAGTTGCGGGACGGGTTTTTATTTCAAATTGAGAAACAAGGCTTGAAAGTCTGTCGATGCGCGTCATTTTGGAATAATGATCAGAAAAATTGGAATTAATGCTACCATAAATCCGATATGTCAGAATGACAACATCAATTAACAACGGAATCCCTCCAATGCTATTGCCCAGAAAAAAAGTTCCTGATCTGAAATTGCCGCTTGTTGCAGGCGGTGAATTTGATCTTTCAACCGAAGCCAGCGAGCGCGGTACAGTTGTATGTTTTTATCGCGGTCTGCATTGCCCGATCTGTGCAAACTATCTGACCGAGTTCGAAAAACGCGTACCCGAATTTGCAGAGCGTGGTGTTGGAGCAATCGCGGTAAGTTCAGATGGCGAAGAACGCGCAGCAGAAATGGCCAAGAAGGTTGAAGCCAAGAACCTGAGGTTCGCTTACGATCTTGATCTCAAAAAGGCCAAGGAATGGGGCCTGTACATCTCCACATCACGCGGTACGACTTCGATTGGACTTGAAGAGCCGGCACTATTTTCAGAGCCAGGCCTTTTCATGGTCACTCCGGAACAAACTCTGTATTACGGTTCTGTCCAGACCATGCCTTTTGTCCGCCCCCATTTCTCCGAATTGGTTGCCGGGCTCGATTTTGCGATCCCGAACAATTATCCCGCTAGGGGAGAATATACCGGCGAGGTTTAATCTCGTTCAGGACCTGAAGACTGGGGCGTGGCCCGTCCGGGAAACCGGGCGGGTCTTTTTCTTATTTGAATGTCACTGAGTACTGGCAACACATCCAAAAACGCAGCCGCCTCGCCGGAATATCGTCATAGGCTCTCGAACTTTCGCGCAGTGCCTGCTCTTTGGTGATGCCGATGTCTCGCAACAAATCATCATCCAATTCAGCCAAGTGCTTGCGTTCTTCCCTGACCTGGTCGCGCAAGTCGCCAAGCCTTTGATGTTCTCTCAACCACTCTGCCAACCATTTGAACACTGAGAAGCGTTGGGTCTGGGTAATTTGATGAGCCATGTTCGTCTCCAGTAGGTGTGTTTCTAATTTCATGCTGGAAACATAAGTGTGTTTAAGGTATAAGAAAAACGAATGTTTATTATGTTACCTATAAGAGAGTGTTATGAACTTAATTACCCGTGACATTGATGTGGCATTGCTGCGAACATTTGTTTCGGTTGTGGATGCAGGTAGCATGACCGGTGCAGCAAATGCTCAGAACCTGACACAGGCGGCAGTTAGCCAGCAGATCAAACGCCTCGAAGATCTCTTTCGTGATCAGTTGTTTGATCGCAGTCAACGGCAGGTGAGACTTACATCAACAGGCCAACGGCTTCTTTCTCATGCGAAGCGGTTGGTTACTTTAAATGACGAAGTCTGGTCAGCCATGACCGCGCCTGAGTTTGATGGTGAAGTTAATATGGGCGTGCCGCATGATATTTTCAAACCATTCATGCCTAGCATTTTGCGGGCTTTCAGTAAGGCTTGCCCCAATGTGAATCTGGTTCTGCACAGTAGCCCCACATCCACATTGTTGGAAGGCTTGCACGCAGGTGAACTCGACGTTGTACTGACGACTGAGCCGATGCCGGGCAAGGAGATGCTTCTTGCAGACAGTCTTGTTTGGGCCGGCGTGAAAGGCGGTCTGGCATACTCGCAAAACCCGCTTCCGGTTGCTCTGGGTCATGATGAATGCGCGTTCAAGGAATATGCTTTGCAAGCGCTATCTGCGGAGGGAATTGACTGGAAGCTTTCCTGTCACGTAGGCAGCAATGATCCGATTGTCGCATTGCTTGAAGCAGATCTGGGGGTTGCCCCCTTTATGGCGCATACGGTGCCGGAAGGTCTCGAGATCGTTCCGTATGATCGTTTGCCTGGCCTGCCGCCATTTTACATCAACATGTATCTCAAGGCTGGAATGAATGATCCTGCAACATTGGAGCTGGCGCAGCACATAAGGGCAGAGTTCGCCTCCAGATATTCTGCCGCAGCTTGAAATTGGGAAGATCTAGGCGGATCAGACTGCGGTTTTGCTACCCACTGACCGTTGAGAGTTAGATAATTTCGAACGCATCTTCTGGGTATACATGTCCATATCTGCAGTTCTGATCAGTTCCGACAAATTCTCACCGTCGGTTGGGTAAGACGCACGTCCAAGACTGGCAAATATGTCGTGGCGCTGAGCCCCGATCTGAATTGGGTTTTCAACTGCTGCTCGCAGTCTTGCGGTCTGACTGATCAATACAGAGGTATCGACAGGGGCTGAGAGAAGAACCACAAATTCATCGCCCCCCAATCGAGCCACATGGTCTCCTGATCTGGCGGCATCGTCTAGACGTTTAGCAACTGTCTTGAGTATCTTGTCACCGGCTTCATGACCGTAATCATCGTTGACTTTCTTGAATCCATTCAAGTCCATATACAAAATTGAAAATGAGGAATTGGATGCCTCTGCCTCTTTAAGGGCTTCCTCCACTTGCATCTCAAAAAAACGCCTATTTCCGATTTCCGTTAATGGGTCGATACTCGCCCAATTTTCAAACAGTTTTCTATCGTGGTCCAAAGCGTCGTGGAGTTCCTCATTGGTCTTTTGCAAATATGTCAGTGCCATCACAATTGTGAGGAACAATGTTCCCATCAAAAAGATTGAATTGGCGACTGTGCTTGCAGTTGATGTGTAATCCGGTAGCTCAATACCGAAGGTCCGTGTGGCAATGTCCATAAGAAGAGGGGTGATAAACGTAAAGGTGCCAACGGCAATGGCTTCGTTGCGTGGCGAAATGCAAAAGCAAACCACCAGTGGTGCAACGAGAAAAGGCGTTGCATGCGATTCTACAAAGCCCCCACAGAAAATCACGGATAACATGGTGCTGGCTGAAACCGTGAAATTCGTGACAGACCTTGAATAGACGTTATGTCCTCTTTCAACAAACCAAGCAGATAAAATGAGTAAGCCCACCAAAACGCCTACAAATGGCACGAGAATAAGCTTGGTCTTGGTCTCAAGGAACGGGGTGCCTGGAAACAGCACGATCACATGAACCGCAACCAGCATTGTCGCGAAAGCTCGGCCCAAAGTGGATAAGAAAACAGCTCGATAGAACTCTACAGTCTTCTCACCATAGTGGTGCTCTAAATTGGCTTTGTCAGCTCTAAGGAAACCAAAAACTTGCAATATTTTGCCCGCCCAAAATATTTTATGCCGAATCATCAGCATGTATCATCAAAATTTCCCAGCTGATCGAATAATGCCAACTAAGTGCATGAATGTGTAGACGGTTTCCCTTGCTAATCCCCAGCTAGTTTTGGTCGCTGTCAAGTTACCAAAGGGTTTCTTTTGCGCGGCCCTCCCACTTCTCATCATATTCCTTGCCGCCGACACGACCGTTGGAAAGTTCGGCCAGAACATCTCCAGGGGTGGGTAGTGTGTCGGGATCCACCTGAGCATCCTGATCCCAAAGTTTCGATCGCACCACAGCCCGCCCGCACTGAAAATAGACTGCAGTTGTTTTTATGACGATAACAGAGCGCGGTTCCTTGCCTTTTTCCAGGAATGATTGCTTCAATTCAGGATCAATAGAAACGGTTGCCTCGCCATTGACCCGTAATGCGGTCCTTGAACCTGGAATGAGGAAACACAATGCCACGCGTGGATCACGAATGATATTCTTCAGTGAATCTGCACGATTATTGCCGCGCCTGTCGGGCATCATCAGAGTTCTGTCATCATGTACGCGAACAAATCCCGGCACGTCCCCTCGGGGTGAGCAATCAAGGCCCTCAGGCCCAACCGTTGCAAGTGTGCAGAATGGAGAGGTCTCGATGAATGTTCTATATTGGGGAATGATCTCGGGAACTTCCTTTACGATTGAGGCCTCTCCAGGCACTCCGTAAATTGCTTCCAACTCTTCAACACTTCTGAGTATGGTCATTTGTAATTCCCCATCAAAGGTTCTCGCAGATTTCAGAATTTGCCTTTTGCAACAAATGCTCCGTTTCGATATTCCGGCTTTCCGTAACAAAAGGCTGACCCATCAGGATTTTCGACACTTCCGCCGGATGCCCTTAGAACGGCATCTCCCGCTGCCGTATCCCATTCCATGGTCGGACCAAACCTTGGGTAGACATCAGCTTCACCTGCCGCGACAAGGCAGAATTTGAGAGATGAACCAATAGAAACCGTCTGACTGATTGAGTGACTTTCAAGCCAATTGTTGGTGGCTTCATCCCGGTGTGAAGCACTGGCAACGGCGACTGCGCCGTTTCCTGGAATGTCTCTTACCAGAACCGATTGGCCATTCTCAGTTGCGCCGGTTTCAATGCTCCCAGAAAACATCCGGTCCAACGCCGGCGCATAAACAATGCCCAAAGTCGGTTCGGAATTTTCTATGAGAGCAATATTGACTGTAAACGATCCTTTGCCATCGCGTTTGAGAAATTCCTTGGTTCCGTCAAGTGGATCGACCAGAAAAAATCGCTCTGGTGCATCAAGCGAATGGCTGTCCGCGTTTTCTTCAGAGATGATTGGAATTTCCGGATATTTGCTTTTCAAGGCTCCCAGAATAATTACCTCGGCTTGACGGTCTGCTTCGGTAACTGGCGACCCATCGCCCTTGGTTTTGGCGCCACCACCAGCATTATAGACATGCATAATGGCATCACCTGCTTCCCGTGCTACAGGTTCCAGAAACGCAATCATCTCAGCATAAAATTTCATTAAAAATTCCCCTTTCGGAAGTAAGGGTATTGGGCAAGTTCTTTGAGACGAACCCTTAGTGGAAACTTCACAATTGGTAAAGCTGGCACTTGGATTGGACTTGCTCTAGGGTTTTGTTTGGGGAGGATTTCGATTGCCAAACAAACGCCTGGACATTGGCACGCACAGGATTTGTGCTCCACAAGATACGCTTGCCAAATGGACCCCCAGACTTGCCGAATTCGGCATCACGCGCATTGCAGATGTGACCGGTCTTGATCGTGTGGGCGTGCCGGTAACACTTGCCATCCGTCCTAATTCACGATCTGTGGCTGTATCACAGGGAAAGGGCGTTACGTTGGCTGATGCAAAGACGTCAGCCATGATGGAAGCAATCGAGATTTGGCACGC
>JASJDO010000149.1 GCA_030065115.1 Rhizobiaceae bacterium
TCCCACGGGAATAGGAATGATATCGGAAACGACTTCACCGCCTGCTTGAGCTACCTTACCCATGGCATCTTCCAGTTTTTCTGACACGGCGAGGTGAATCGTATTTCCGCAGCCTTTTCCTGAAGGTTCTCCGGGATAGATGTGGCCGGATACACCTGCATCTGCCATCGATGTGAACAAAACCATGGGGTTGGGGCCGTTGTCATCGCGGGTCATTTTTGTGCCCAAAACTGTCTCATAAAACTGCTTTGATCGTTCAAGATCCGTCGATGGTATTTCGAACCACACACATGTATTCTGCGTTTGATCGCTCATTTGATTTGTCTCCTGTGAAAACACTGTATGCAGTCTTTTCGCACACCCCAACTGACACCATCCTGTCAGTTGATTTCAGGAGCTTCGGAATTTTTCCGAGGAAATCTTCATCCAATTTAGAGAGTTCTGTGGGTTACTCTTTACTTGATCGGCTACAGTTAGAGAGACAAACATCCGCCCAATCACCCAATATGAAGCTGATAAATGGCTCCAACGTTGCTTTCAGTATAACCCCAAAAACGGCCGCCGATATAATCAAAACTATTGAAATAATAATCAGGGTAGTCTTTGGGCTATTAGTGAAACATCTTGAAATTAATCCCGCCTGGAAATGCGGTTCCAACGAAATTTGAACCAGATGTAACGCTGTGAAATCTTCTGGTGAGCATAATCCGTCGTATGTGTATCCGGTAATTGCTTCCGTCACGCGTATTGGATATTCGAAGGCATCGTCGGTATTTTCAATATTTTCCGATCGTCCCAACATTTCATAACGAATTTCATTCGCGATTTGAGGTAATGAACCGCTTTCTTTCAAGGCAATTTCGTCAGGACCAACGTCACTTAGCGAAACAATTTCCCAATTTGTTATGCCATCTTTGTAACTGATCGCCTTTGAGGCCATAACAGTCTCGTTGATGGAGCAAGTTATTACTTCACCATCCTCAGATATTGCTCGGATTGCGTTACTCAGATGGTCACAATAGCCTTCGCATTCCGGGACAAAAACAGTCCAGCCTTTCGTTAAACGCCCCATCCAAGCGACATTGTCCGGCACATAGTCAATGTCACCGATCCTGCTTACATCAAGCGAAGCTGCCAATTCTTTGGGCCCACACTTTGCCAGGATGTAGTCACCGCGATAGCCCATACTCGCGTTGGTCTATCCGAATACGCGGCCGAAAATCGTATCGACATGTTTGGTGTGGTAAGAAAGGTCGAACTTCTCGCGAATTTCTTCCTCGCTTAGGACGGCGGTCACTTCATCATCTGCAAGGAGCTCTTCGAGGAAGTCCTTACCTTGCTCCCAAACCTTCATCGCATTTCTTTGCACCAGGCGATACGAGTCTTCGCGTGACAATCCAGCTTGAGTCAGGGCAAGCAGAACACGTTGAGAATGTACAAGACCCCTGAACTTGTTCATGTTTGCCATCATGTTGTCTGGATAAACAAGAAGCTTATCGATGACACCGGTGAGACGAGCGAGCGCGAAATCGAGTGTAACAGTCGCATCAGGTCCGATCATGCGTTCGACTGAAGAATGCGAAATATCGCGCTCATGCCAAAGAGCCACGTTTTCCATTGCAGGTACTGTTGCGCTTCGAACAATGCGCGCGAGGCCGGTAAGATTTTCGGTCAACACCGGATTGCGCTTGTGCGGCATTGCTGATGAGCCCTTTTGGCCCGGGGAAAAATATTCTTCAGCCTCCAGGACTTCCGTCCGCTGCAGATGTCTGATTTCGGTTGCAACGCGCTCAATAGAGGAGGCAATTACACCCAGCGTTGCAAAATACATCGCGTGGCGGTCACGGGGGATCACCTGTGTCGAAACGGGTTCCGCGCTCAAGCCCATGGCCTTTGCCACATGCTCTTCCACGCGCGGATCAATGTTTGCGAATGTGCCTACTGCTCCAGAGATTGCGCAGGTAGCTATTTCTTCACGGGCAGCAATCAAACGGTTTTTACAACGCTCAAATTCTGCGTAGGCTTGTGCCAGTTTAACGCCAAATGTGGTTGGCTCTGCGTGAATGCCATGTGACCGGCCAATGGTGATTGTGTCTTTGTGCTCGTGTGCACGTTTTTTAAGTGCGGCCAGCAGCGCATCCATGTCTTCCAGCAAAAGGTCTGTTGCCTTGACCAATTGCACATTGAAACAGGTGTCAAGAACATCAGACGAAGTCATGCCCTGGTGAACAAATCTGGCATCATCTCCGACAATCTCTGCAAGGTGGGTGAGAAACGCAATCACATCATGCTTCGTAACCGCTTCAATCTCGTCAATTCTTGCGACATCGAATTCTACATTGTCTGCTTTTTCCCAGATCGTTTTGGCAGCTTCTTTCGGAATGACACCGAGTTCTGCCAAGGCATCGCATGCATGCGCTTCGATTTCGAACCAGATGCGGAACTTGGACTGTGGCGACCAGATATCTGTCATCTGTTTGCGGGAATAGCGGGGGATCATGGCTCGTTTCCTGTGTAAACTGCTGTTGGATTATCAAACCGGTCTGCAAGAAACAATGGCAAGAGGAAGGTTCACCGAGATATCCAATGATTAGATTTGTGGCAGGACAAAGTCTTGAAATTTGCAGACACTTAGGGTCTAAATTCATACGGGGCGAGTCACATGAAAACCGAGGGTCTCTGAATGTTAATGAGGATGCGTATGTCAATCGCGGCGGGAGCTATTGCGATTGTTTCTGGAGTAATTTCACCAGCGAAAGCCGAAGAAGTTTATATGATACGAGGGTTTTTAAACGTTTTCTCGGATGGCATGAACCAGATGACACGCCAATTGGCAGCAAAGGGCATCAGAGCGAGGGCGATTTCAAATGGTGCATGGCAGGACGTTGCCAGCGACATCATCCGACGCGCCAAGCAGAAAAAAGTTTCCTATCCGATTGTCATTGCCGGTCATTCACTTGGAGGCGTCGAAGCGCCGAGATTTGCCAATGCGCTTGGGCGCGCAGGTGTGCCGGTCGCTCTGGTGATTGGGCTTGATCCAGGCTTTCCGCAACCGCCTGCATTTGGCAAAGGCGCAAAACGGGTCATAAACTACAAAATTCCATCCGGCAAAAATTATCGCCGTGGCGCAGGTTTTAGTGGCTCTATCAAGACGATTGACGTCTCGAAATACGGAACAGACCATGTTGGCATCGACAAGAACAAGAACGTTCAGTCGCTGGTCATCAGCCAGATCCGCAAAACGGTAAAAAAATAACGGGAAACCTTAGGCGCTACCCTTATTTCAGCGTGGTTGTTACTGCCAGGTAACGACCATCAGGCCCCTCAAACCCTAAGCGTTGCATAAGAATAAGTAGGGCTGCTTTGGGTTGGCCTTTGGCGGGGTAATAGGTGACGAGGTCTGCGAACTCATAGTCCAGTGGACAGAACCTTGAACTTGGCACCGAATTGTCCTCATGGATAATGCGCGTTGTCTGGTTGGGTGTTGTTGCGATCTGACTAAGCCTGTAACCGGCTATTGGGCCAAAACCTGCGCAATTCTCTGTTTCAGGAAACAATTTTTGTTGCAGTCGGAATTCGATGGTTTCGTCGATAGGGGGGACCACAATCCTTGGGTTTGCCGCGATGCGCGTCTTGTCGATTCCCCGTTGCGTTGGTTTGTAGCTTGCGACAATGGTCCCGCGATCTTCAAAGCTCTTCATTCTGGGTCCGGCCAGAATTCTCGCTTCTTCTCGTGCATCAAAGACGGTTTTTGTCTCATCGTTCAATTGTGCCCTGAACGGCGAACCGGCTATCCAACTGTCAGTTTCAGTATCGATGATATAGATATTCGAGTACGGGAATCCGGACCCATCCTGTACGCCATATTCTTCGAAAGCGAACAATTTTCCATCCACTGAAAATCCGTGGATATGCCTTTTGGCGAAATCGCCTGCCCATGAAAAGGTCGGTGCAAGCATCGCCAGTGCAAGTCCAAGAGCGGTGATCAAAGGTGTTCTCACAGCAAGTCTCCATCTGTTCCGATTTGCTCAGTTTAGGCGGGAAATGCCTCGCGATAGGTCGGTAGCATGTCATTTGCCTCTTTCTGCGCGTCATATACACCACGGCAGATCGCGCGCGATGTGACATTTGCCACATGCGCAGACATATCCGCCCAGTCGTTGTTTTCAGGTTTTTTCCCGGATTGACCATTTGCCAGTGAGAAAATCAAATCGCCATCCATCGGCGTGTGCGCGGGATAGATTGCGCGGGCAATGCCATCATGTGCTGCAATTGCCAACCGCTTTGCCTCTGATTTTGTCAAAATCGCATCTGTTGCAATAACGCCAATGGTTGTGTTTGTAATACCGGATGAGTGCGCGCGAAACTTGATTTTCAATTCATCCGAGTTGTCCGGTAGTGGCGAGGGTAGGCCATGTCCGCCAAATTCTTCCTGTTTTTCAAAGACGGCGGCATGGAAATGTTGGGAATTCCCAATCAAGGGTGAGCCGACGGCATTAACCGCAAAAAGGGCGCCGATGGTAACCCCGCTTTCCAACGTCAAAGATGCTGTTCCAAGACCGCCTTTGAGACCGGCAACAAGCGCACCGCAGCCCGCTCCAACCGACCCGGTTTCAAAGGATCGTGAGGCCTTTGTTGCTGCTTCAAATCCCATATCACGATAGGGTGGAAAACGGCCCCAATCCTTGTTCCCGCCATTAATCAGATCAAAAATGATGGCACCCGGCACAATCGGAACCCGCACCGGTCCAACTGCAAATCCGCGATTGTTTTCGCGCATCCAAGCCTGAACCCCGGAGGCTGCATCAAGCCCATAAGCCGAGCCGCCCGACAGAACAATCCCGTCCACATTCTCAACGGTATTTTCCGGATTGAGCAGTTCTGTATCCCGTGTGCCGGGACCTCCGCCGTGGACAGCGACAGAGGCAACACAAGGCGTTTCACAAATCAGAGCAGTGACGCCGCTCTTCAATTTTGTGTCTTGCGCATTACCAACCCTCAAGCCTTCGATATCTGTGATGGAATTGGTCTTGCCGGGGTTCATTGGGTTGCGGCCTCTGTCGGGTTTTGCGAAAACGCCTGACCATCCCATCGCAACAAGCGGTATGGGTTGAACGTCGATGCCCCGTCATCCTGGAAGGCGATGCTACCAAGGATTGTTTCAAAAGACCTGTTTGCAAGGTTTTGGGTTGTTTCCTCTTTGGTCTGCCCAAGCGCTGAGAAAGCGATCTGGAATGCTGCATAGCCGTCATAGATCAATCGGTTCGGCAGCAGACCATCTTCGGCAAGCCTTACCTCCATCTCAGGCAACACTTCAGTCGGCCAGCCAATCACCTGAATTCCTGGCGGGACTTCGCCAGCGGTTTCCAAAAAGGGCAACGCCATCAACGCTTCGGTGGCGATGATTTCAAGACCTGTGCCCAGTCGCGCATTGTCAATGGCGATGGTTTGAAGATCTTCCAGAGTGGCCGACGCCACAAGAACTGCTGTTACGCCAGACCTTTGTAATCGTCGCAGGAGACCCGCCTGTGTTGATTGGGCGGCGCGGAAACTGTCCGAAAACTGCGGTTTCATTCCAAGAGTGTCGAGTTGAAACCTCAACTGGTCTGTAAAGTTGCGACCATAAATCGTGCCATCATCGACCAGTGCAAAGGGAGTCTCGCGCCATTGTCGGGCAATTGCGCTGGCTGCGGTGAAAACCGGATAATCATCCCCGGGTGACATGCGCCAGAGGTTCCACGCTTCGCGTTCCCTATCCTTGATCAATCGCACGGAGCGGGCTCCAGCCACCAAAACAGGCGTTTTTTCGTCCACAAGACTGTTTGCTGAAGGGATTGCGGTATCGCTGCACAAGAAACCAGTGACGATATCCGCATTTGCTTCGATCAATTTCTCTGTGGCGGATTGCGCCAATGTGGCGTCACAGCCGTCATCGACAAAAACCAATCTGGAGGTTGGGGCGAGATCGCTTGCCGCCATCTCCATGCCTTTCCGAAACTTCTGCCCCAGTTCGGAAAAATCACCACTCAGCGGTAAAGAGACCCCTATGGTTTGCGCGATCGCGGAAACGGACAAACACGCGAGCATCCCGCTTGTGAAAATTAGTCTGCGAATGAACATGTCAACTCTGGCGGTGCTCCATTTTTGCCGACACTACCCTTGCCATGAATGAATGTGAAGCCGTGGATTTCAGTCGCGTTTTTATATGCGAAAGTATTGGGGTGGAAAATTCCAGCTCAAGTCAGCATCACCAAAACCAATCTGACGTATACCAATTGACGGTATCGCAGACATGGTTTCACGTCCTTTTTCCTTGCCCGTGACAATGGGGGCGTTATGTTCATGCAAGGAATACGGAGAAGAGTATGTCGAACACGCCCGCAAGCATTGATGCAACAGAAGAACTTCTTGCTGCAGAGGGGTATGTGGCTGACCGTTCCCTTGCCACGGTCTTGTATCTTGCCTTGAAAATGGGACGTCCGTTGTTCCTTGAGGGTGAGGCCGGCGTAGGGAAAACTGAAATTGCAAAGGTTTTGTCTTCCGCGCTTGATCGTCCGCTGGTGCGTTTGCAGTGTTACGAAGGACTGGACGTATCTTCTGCGGTTTATGAGTGGAACTACGCCGCTCAAATGGTCGAAATCCGCCAACGCGAAGCCAGCGGTGAGGACGCGCAAAAAAGCGTCTTCAGTGAGCAATTTCTGATCAAGCGACCACTCTTGCAGGCGCTTGAGGGTGAAGAAGGCAAAGCGCCCATTCTCTTGATCGATGAATTGGATCGGACGGATGAAGCGTTTGAGGCGTTTCTGCTCGAAATTCTGTCCGATTTTCAGGTGACCATTCCCGAATTGGGGACCGTGAAGGCAAAAGAACCGCCGATTGTGATCATCACGACCAACAGGACCAGAGAGATTCACGACGCTCTGAAACGACGTTGCCTCTATCACTGGGTCGATTATCCGGATGCCGAACGCGAACTCGCGATCATCCATTCGAAGGTGCCGGGGTGTGAGGAAAATCTGTCGCGTGAAATCGTTGCATATGTTCAACGCCTGCGTCAGATTGATTTGTTCAAAAACCCGGGTGTTGCGGAGACCCTCGATTGGGCGTCTGCGCTTATTGAGCTCGATAAAGTGGCGATTGATCCCGAAACGGTTTCAGACACAATCGGCGTGTTACTGAAGTATCAGGATGATATCGCGAAGATTGAATCAGCGGAAGGGCAAGACATTCTCAAAGAAGTCAAACGGGAGTTGGCTTCCGCATGAATGTGGACACCCTGAAAGCCAACCCCGACGGCCGCCTTGCCGAGAATATCATGTATTTTGCCCGAACTTTGCGAACTGCGGGTATGAAGCTTGGTCCTTCAGCCGTTGTGGACTGTGTCCGTGCGGTAGAAGAGGGCGGCATTTCGGATCGCGATGACTTTTACTGGACGCTCCATTGTGTGCTGGTAACACGCAAGGAAGACCGGGTTGTCTTCGATCAGGCCTTCAGGCTTTTCTGGCGCTCGCGCGAGCTTGTCGAGAAAATGCTGCAGATGTTCTCGCCCATGATGGCGGATGACAAGCCACGACAAAAGCCCGACGCAGGCGAAGCAAGAGTATCCCAGGCATTGTTTCCCGAAGAGCAAAAGCAGCAGGAAGTGGATCGCCCGGAGATAGAGGTA
>JASJDO010000150.1 GCA_030065115.1 Rhizobiaceae bacterium
CAGGTGACACTGTCCGCGTTCTTGTGCGCGTGACTGAGGGTCAGCGTACCCGTGTTCAGGCTTATGAAGGTGTATGTATCGCCCGTTCCGGTGGCGGTATCAATGAAAGCTTCACCGTCCGCAAAATCTCCTACGGCGAAGGTGTCGAGCGTGTGTTCCCTATCTTCTCACCATTGGTGGAAGGTGTGGAAGTTGTTCGCCGCGGTAAGGTCCGCCGCGCAAAGCTTTATTACCTTCGTAACCGTCGCGGTAAATCTGCACGTATCACCGAAAACACTGGTACACGTGCGAAAAAGCTGAACGATGCTGAGCGTCAGGCAATGCTTGAAGAAAAAGCACGCATCGAGGCAGAAAAGATTGCGGCTGCAGAAGAGCTGGCAAAAGAAAAGGCGGCTGAAGATGCAGCAGCAGCTGCTGCAGAGGCCGAAGCAGCAAATGCAGATGTTCAGCCGGATAGTAACGCTTCCGCCGACGGAGAGGCCAAGGAATAACCGTATAGAAATAGAGACGGTTTATTGCAAAGGCGGCCTCGGGCCGCCTTTTTTGTTTGGAGTTCTATGCTCACAGGAGAAAAAAATGATTACAGGCAAGAAATTGATCGAAGCTGGTATGCGTCAAGGCCCGTGGTTCAAGGATGCATTGCCTCTTGCGAACAAAATGCTGTCAGAAGGTGCCAGCCTGAATGATGCGATTGCAGCTGCGTTGAAATTGCAGCCAGAGCAATTGCCTCTGCGTAAAGTTGGCGATGTATCATATCATCTCAATATTGAGGCGGCGGATGAGGCTGAGCAAGAAAACGTCAATTCCGTTATTCAAACAATGGATGCGCTGATGCGAACACCTGTTGTGAAAGCGGGTGCAGTGATGCCGGATGCTTGTCCTGCGGGCCCAGTGGGGACCGTTCCGGTTGGCGGTGTTGTTGCTTCGTCCGAAATTCATCCCGGCATGCATTCGGCTGACATCTGCTGCTCGATGGCAATCACCAATTTTGGCAAAGCTGATCCTGCAAAATTGTTGGATGCAGTCCATAGTGTGACGCATTTTGGGCCTGGTGGTCGCGAAAGCCAAATGCGGCTTCCCGATTGGCTGAAGCAAAAGATTTTGAAAAACCCCATGACCGAAAAACATTCTGAGATTTCCGAATGGCATTTCGGCACACAGGGTGATGGTAACCATTTCGCCTACGTCGGAACGCTTGCTTCTTCGGGCGACACAATCCTTGTGACGCACCATGGTTCGCGTGGTTTTGGTGCTAGACTATATAAGGACGGAATGGCAATTGCTGAGCGTACACGCTTGCAAGTCTCTCCAGAAACGTTGAAGGGAAATGCTTGGATAAAGGCTGAATCTGCTGAGGGTGAAACCTATTGGGATGCGTTGCAAGTGGCAAGATTATGGACCCGTGAGAACCACTATGCGATCCATGATGCAGCTGGTGCTGTTCTGGGTGCAAACGCTGAAGACCGGTTCTGGAATGAGCATAACTTTGTATTCCGAAAGTCTGATGGTTTGTTCTATCACGGCAAGGGAGCAACCCCCGCTTTTGATGGGTGGGCTGAAGATGCGACTGAGCTGACGATTATCCCGCTCAACATGGCGGAACCGATCTTGATTGTTCGCGGATTGAATGCAGAAAACGGACTTGGTTTCTCACCGCACGGCGCGGGGCGAAACATGTCGCGGTCGGCGCATAAGCGGAAGAATGCCGGAAAACCCGATGCGGTGATCTTTGCGGAGGAAACTGCTGAAATTGATGCCCGGTTTTTCTGTGGTGAAACCGATATTTCGGAATTGCCATCAGCCTACAAAAACGCATCGGCTGTCAGGGCACAGATCGACCAGTTTGCTCTTGCCGACGTGGTAGATCAGGTGATCCCCTTTGGTTGCATCATGGCCGGTGATTGGGAAATCAATGCGCCTTGGCGTAAGAAGGCCCGAGCTAAATGGGCTGAAAAAGAACAATAAAAATGAGGAAAATGGCCTAGGCTGTTTTCCTCAGACTAAAACTTCTCCGGTCGGATCACCTCTGCAGTCGTTAAGGAAACTATTATCCCGTAAGGCTCCAGCATAGGTTCAAGCAGATCCAGGAACCTTGAAGCGCGTTCTTCCGAAATGATGGTGAGGAAAATCACCTTTGAGCCAACCCCACCTGAAACGCGTTCATCTCGCCACTCACCTTTGTTACCGCGTCCTTCGAGAGTCGGAATAATTGTGTACCCTTCGATACCTGCTTCAATGGCCATTTGTTTAACGCGTTTGAGAAGGGGTGCATCCACGAGGATTTCCATGCGTTTGCGAGCGGTCAGACGTTTCATGATCCTGCCATCCATAGTGTGATTTGAGTAAACAGCGGAATGCCGAAAATGATGTTGAACGGGAATGTGACAGCCAGCGACATAGAGAGATACAGTCCAGAATCAGCCTCGGGAAGAGCAAGTCGCATGGCGGCTGGTACTGCTATGTAGGACGCGCTGGCGGAGAGTATTGCAAGTGCCACTGTGGAACCGATATCGAGGCCGATCATCTGGCCAACCAATATGCCGATAAAGCCATTTACTAGCGGAAAAACAATACCGAGAATAACAAGTCGGAATGTAAGAGATTTTGCTTCACGAAGACGTCGTGCGGCGATCAATCCCATATCGAGAAGAAACAGGCAGAGCATCCCTCTAAAGCCGGTTTCAAATACTGGTGCTATTGATGTAAACCCATCTTTGCCAATCACAATTCCGATGATGAATGCACCGGTCAACAGGACGACCGATCCATTCAGAAGCGTTTCATGAAGCAGTTCTCGTGAATTCTTCCCTGCCTCAACCGATGGATTTACTGCATATTTATGCGCGAGATACAGACCCACGATAATCGCAGGCGTTTCCATCAATGCCAAAACGGCAACCATATACCCAGCGGGGGCAAGTCCGGATGATGTAAGAACTTCCTGCCCTGTGACAAAGGTTACGACGCTGACCGAACCGTAGTGAGCAGCGACGGCGCCTGCGTTTTTGGCGCTCAGCCTTCCGAACCCGCGCAAAATAAAGAAAGCTGCAGCTGGAATCGTAAAGCTTAAAAACAATCCCGCCAACGCTGCCAGCAACAGATCAATCGTGAAGCCGCTTTCGGCGACCAATATCCCGCCTTTCAGGCCGATGGCTGCCATCAAATAAAGCGAGATACCTTTTGATATCGCTTCCGGTATGGCGAGATCAGATCGCGCGAAGGCGGCCAAGGCGCCGAGAACAAAGAATAGTACAACGGGGGAAAGCAGAGTTTCCATAAATTTAGCCAGCTCCGGTTTCTCGTCATATTGTTGTGTTCGTTGTGAAGTTCAAGACTTGCGTCTTTTTCTTGACGTTGGAAGCAAGCGAATCTATCACCACCCCAACGATTTCTCTCAAATGAAGACAGTGAACGATGGCCAAGACGCTTTACGATAAAATCTGGGATGCACATGTGGTTTCAACTGATCAGGACGGAACTTCCCTTCTCTACATAGATCGCCATTTGGTCCATGAGGTTACCAGCCCACAAGCGTTTGAAGGCCTTCGCATAGCTGGTCGCACGGTGCGTCAACCGGAAAAGACGCTGGCAGTGGTTGATCACAACGTTCCGACATCCGCTGATCGGGTCAATGGTATCAAAAACGAAGAAAGCCGTATTCAGGTTGAGGCACTTGCTCAAAATGCCAAGGACTTTGGCATCGAGTATTATTCTGAACATGATAAGCGTCAGGGCATTGTGCACATCATCGGGCCAGAGCAAGGTTTCACCCTTCCCGGCATGACAATTGTTTGTGGTGATTCGCATACCTCGACCCATGGTGCATTTGGCGCTTTGGCTCACGGCATTGGCACGTCTGAGGTTGAGCATGTGCTGGCCACGCAAACGTTGATCCAGAAAAAGGCCAAGAACATGCTGGTCAAGGTCAATGGCAAAGCGCCTGAAGGAGTGACGGCCAAAGACATCATTCTTGCAATCATTGGAGAGATCGGTACGGCCGGTGGCACAGGTCATGTGATTGAGTTTGCCGGTGAAGCAATCCGCGATCTGACGATGGAAGGTCGGATGACCGTCTGTAACATGACCATTGAAGGCGGTGCCCGTGCGGGCCTGATAGCACCGGATGAAAAAACCTTTGATTACATCAAGGACAAGCCGAAGGCACCAAAAGGTGCGGCGTTTGATATGGCGATGGAGTATTGGAAAACGCTCTACACCGATGAAGGCGCACATTTTGATGAAGTAATCGAACTGGATGCGGCCAACCTTCCACCGATTGTTTCCTGGGGCTCTTCTCCCGAAGATGTGGTTTCCGTCAACAGTGTAGTGCCAAATCCAGCAGACATCGAGGATGAAACCAAACGGGCATCGAAGCAACGTGCGCTCGACTATATGGGTCTTGAAGCGGGTACCAAGATCACGGACATCAACATCGACCGTGTGTTTATCGGTTCTTGTACCAATGGCCGTATCGAGGACCTTCGAGCTGTTGCTGCCGTGGTTGAAGGCAAAAAGGTTGCGGACACCGTGGATGCGATGATTGTACCCGGTTCCGGCCTTGTGAAGGAACAGGCGGAAGCAGAAGGGCTCGACAAGATTTTCATCGAAGCCGGATTTGATTGGCGAGAGCCGGGATGTTCCATGTGCCTTGCTATGAACGACGATCGTCTGAAACCGGAAGAACGCTGTGCGTCTACTTCCAACCGCAATTTTGAGGGCCGTCAGGGCTTCAAAGGTCGGACGCATCTCGTTTCCCCGGCGATGGCAGGTGCTGCAGCAATTGCCGGTCATTTTGTCGACATTCGCGATTGGTCATAAATATTTCTGAGCGTCCCTCTCTGGTTATTTTCGATTGTGATGGTGTTTTGGTCGACACCGAACGCATGGCCAATGCCTTTATGGCTCGAGTTATCTCGCAAAAGGGATATTCGATTACCGGGCCGCAATGTCAGAAACGCTTTGTCGGTTTGAGTCTTCCAAGCGTGCGTGCGAAACTGCTTGCAGAAGATGGGATTGATCTTGGTGATGACTTCGCCAGCACGGTCTATGATCAACTGCCGAACGTTTTTTCCAAAGGCGTTGACCCAATTCCCTTTGTCGAGACAGCAGTTGAGGCTCTAAGGACTGCCCATATTCCGTGGTGTGTTGCCTCGTCTGGTAAGCATGAGAAAATGCACATGACACTCGGATCAAGCGGTCTTTTGCCATTGTTTCGAGATGTCCTTTTCTCAGGCTATGAAGTGGAGCGCGGGAAACCGCATCCCGATCTGTTTCTCCATGCAGCGAACAAGATGGGTCACACGCCTCAATCGTGCGTAGTCATTGAAGATTCACTCTATGGCGTTCAAGCTGCGGTTTCGGCTGGCATGCGGGTGCTAGCCTATTGCGGAGATGAAGCCAGCGATCAGGATAAGCTCAAAAATGCAGGCGGTGAAATATTCGACGATATGCGGACCTTGCCAGCACTGATCGGCCTTTGAGTGGCAAACAAGAAACCCCGCCAAAATTGCGGGGTTCTTTCAGATTTTCATTTTTGTTTTCGTGCTTACGCCTTAGTAACGGCGGAATTTACGATGGTGAAATTTGCTGAACTTTTTCCCACGATGCCCATGATGAAACCGGGCGTGTCCGAAACTGCGGTGGCGTGAAACCTTGTGGTGTCGTGAGAAACCGCGATGTTTGCTAAACTTCTTGTGCCCTCTGAATTTGCGGTGACCAGAAAAGCGCTTGTGGTGCTTGAACCCGCGGTGGCTGCGATAACCTGCCTTGTGAACCAAGCCTGACCCATTGATGCTCAACTGAACATCAGAACCACTATGAATGATTTTTATACTCGAGCTTTGAACGTTGCCTGCCTGGGCAGGAATAGCTGCAAATAACCCGACGCTTGCAACTGCAGCAAGGGCGATTGATTTGAATGACATCATAATTCTCCTTCTCGTGTCATGAAAAAGAATTAGGTGTAATTTTCGCAATTACCCGTTTTCTCCTGACCAGTTGAAGGCTTGTGAACGTTCACTCGCGCTTGCGTGTCCGCCATACACAAGTTCCGGAGAAATGTTCTCAAGTGTGCGTTACAGCACAGAACACGCGAAACAAAAATGCTCAGCTTAGCGATTTTATAATGAGGATCCATGCTGGAATGCTGAAAACTGCCAACATGTTTGCTATTACTAGCACTGATGCCGACAGGTTCAACGCGCGCTGGTAAATCGATGCGAAAATGTAAATGTTCATGCCTGGCGGCATGGCTGCCAGAACCACTGCGGCTTTCAAAAAATCGCCCTGTACATCGAAAACGTAGAGGCACATGAAAAGTGCAATGGCCGGGTGGACGATCAGCGCGAAAAACGAAACCATCAGTGTTTCTGTGAGCTCTGAGCTTATTGAATATCGTGTTAACGCGATCCCTATGCCCACCAGTGAAACCGGAATGGCCGTAGCGCGTATCAGGTCAAGCGCCTGTTCAACAGGTGAGGGGATCCAAAGTCCGATCAGGTTTGCGGTAACCCCTAAGAGAATGCCGACCATAAGCGGGTTTGCAATGACTGACGAGAATGCTGATTTGAGAGTATCCCCCAACCTGCGCCCATCACGTCGGGCAAATTCCATGGTGATCATGCCCACGGTGTAAAGTAGGGACGCATGAAATGCGACGATGCCGAAAACCGGCGTTAGGACCGTTTCACCAAAGGCCAGTTGCGAAATTGGAAGACCAATCAAAACCGTGTTGGAGAAGACCGCACAAAATCCGACGGCTACAGACTCGCCTGGTCGGCGTTTCCAAATGATGCGCGAAAGTACAATGCCTGCGATGAAACAGGTGAATGCGCCTGTGTAAAAACTGACCAGCATGCCTGCATTGAAAGCAGTTGAGAAATCCAGCCTGAACATGGCGAGGAACAGCAGGACCGGAACGCCGAGCTTTAGCGCGTATGTGTTGAGCGCATCGGCAACACTGTCCGGCAGATACTTTAATCGCGCAAGTAGATAACCCGATCCCAAGATCAAAAAGACCGGCAGAATGGTAAGAAGGACAGAAAGCAAAATTATTCCCCTAGACCACCATGCTTAGCACGCGCGCAGGATTGGGCAAGGGGTGATAATTTTATAGCCTTATGGAGCTTCACTTAGGCCCAATCGTTCCATCGCCTCACGAAACCATTCGGGCTCTTCACTTGTTTTGTCTGGTTCGATGCCAAATTGCTTGCGCCTCTCATGTTGACGTTTTTTCTCAACAGCTTGACTATCTGATTGTTTGCAGAGCGGCACTCCATTGGTACTTCGAAACGTGCCTCGAGGGCCACCGGTGCACTGTTTCCGTTTTCGGCATTCAGGATGTTCGCAGTATTGCCATAGCCCTTCAAAATGGGCATGGGCCTTGGCAGTTTGGAAATTGATGGGATTGGGTTTCATTTGGATACACTCTTCTTTGCCTGGTTTGATGCGTTCTCAATAATATCGTCATGCTCGGACTTGATCCGAGCATCCACGCACAAACAAATAGCGAGGACGTGTCCCAAACAACTTTCCCTCGGCTTGTGCATGGATCCCCCGATCAAGTCGGGGAATGACGGAGTGTGGGTGTGCGGCATCATTCACTCGTCCGGTTTCCCGCCAGTGCTATGTCATGTTTGTTTCCCGCTT
>JASJDO010000022.1 GCA_030065115.1 Rhizobiaceae bacterium
CCATCAGCCACATCTAGCAAGCGCTGCACAACGCTTCCCAATTCGCCGGTAAATTCAGGATTTCTCAAGAACTCATCCGGGGCCATACCGGCTTCACGCATCCATTCTCGAGGTAGATAAATACGCCCGTTTCTGGCATCCTCGCCCACATCCCTGGCAATATTGATCAATTGCATCGCGACACCAAGATCGCATGCTCTGGCAAGTGTTGTCTCGATGCGCCTGCCCATCACGATACTCATCATGAGGCCCACAGTTCCCGCCACCCTTGCTGAATATGCGATAACATCACTCAGGCTCTCACATGTCTTTCCTTCGATGTCCCATTCATAACCATCGATAAGCGCTGCCGGAATTTCCTTTGGAATATCGAAATGCTGCACCACTGCCGAAAATGCATGATCAGCCGGATGATCATAAGGTGTTCGATTGTATGCACTGTCCAAACGATGCCTAAGCGCAGCAATGGATTCGGACGTTGCACCTCCATCGTCTGCTATGTCGTCTGTCACCCGGCAAAAGGCATATAAGGCTGTTGCAGCCATTCTTACCTGTGCCGGCAACATAAGCGAAGCGAAATAGAAACTTTTTGATCCTTCACGAATAATGCGACGGCATTCTGAAATATGCTCTGATGTAAATTTTCGTTTCATCATCCGATTTACCCCGAATGTGCAAAATCATTTGCATGAGGGATCAGACGATCCAAAACTTTGGCCGACGTTACAACGCCCGGCAATCCTGCACCAGGATGCGTTCCAGCCCCGACAAGGTATAGGCCATCAATTTCCTCACTGGCATTATGCGGTCTGAACCATGCGCTTTGTGTGAAAATTGGTTCTGGTCCAAAGGCCGCGCCAAAAGGCGCATTCAGCCGTTGTTCAAAATCATTTGGCGTCATGATCATGGATGCCGCGATGTGATTTGCTAATCCCGGCATCAAGGTTTCTTCCAAACGAGTTTGTATGCGTTGGCGAAATTTCTCTGCCGCGGCGTGCCAATCAACGCCTGCTTCCAAATGAGGAACAGGTGCCAGAACATAGAAAGCATCACATCCCTCTGGAGCGACCGATGGATCATTTGCTGTGGGCCTGTGCAAATACAGACTGAAATCCTCTGCCAGAACTTTTTTGTCGAAAATGTCTTTGAGAAGACCTTGATAACGGGGGCCCATCAGAATCGTATGGTGGTCGACATTTTCAAATTTTTTATCCGTCCCAAAATACCAGACGAACAGGCTCATGGAGAAGTTGATACGATTGAGTTTTTGTTGCTTCCAACGTTTTGGCTCCGCATTGCCAAGAAGATTGGCATATCCCCAAGCAGCATCTGCGTTACTCACTACAATTTCTGAGCCAACTTCACGACCACCTTCAAGGACAATTCCTTTGGCTTTTCCATGTTCTGTCACCACCTGACTGACAGGCGAATTGAGCAATAGCGAACCACCCTGTTCCTTGAACAGTTTCACCATTCCGGCGACAAGGGCTCCTGTTCCTCCCATCACATAATGAACACCCCAATTGCGCTCGAGATATGCGATCAGACTGTAAATGCTGGTCACCCGTAACGGGTTTCCACCGACGAATAGTGGATGAAAACTCAATGCGATTCTGAGCTTTTCATGACTGATATGTTTCGCCACATGTGCATAAACTGAGCGATCTGCACGATGGGAAATGAGTTGAGGCAGAAACCTGAGCATATCTGTGACGTGGGAAAATGGCTCCATTCCCATCATCTCGAATCCAATCTTGTAATTCGCTTCGCTCTCTATAAGGAACTGTTCATATCCCTTCACGTCATCAGGATTGAAGCGTTCTATTTCAGAACGCATGAAATCGGCATCACCATTGCATGTAAAAACATCGCCGTCGTCAAAACGAATACGGTAAAATGGATCAAGTGGCTTCAGAGTGACATAATCAGCCATCTCCTTACCGAAGAGTTCCCACAATTCTTCAAACACAAAGGGGGCCGTAACAATTGTTGGGCCTGCGTCAAATACAAAACCGTTCTGCCTGAAAACACTGGCCCGCCCTCCGGCTTGCTCCAGCTTTTCAGCTATGGTCACACGATACCCACGGGCCAACAATCGAAGTCCTGCAGCCAACCCTCCAAACCCGGCACCAATAACCACAACATGGGGTTTGTTGTCACCTGACGTTGCAACAACACTTTGGTCCAGGGTGAAATGTGTATTCATAATTTGACATTAAATAGTGTAAATAATTTTTTCGCAAGGTTTGATGCGGCTATTTCCCTACTCGCGACCAAAAGTCCCGTACATATATTGAAACTGCTTCCGGGTTCTCTTCATGCAAGAGATGACCGTAGCGTGGGATGAGGATGCGATCACAGTCAGCGACAAGTCTTTCAGTGTTTAAACTTGCTTTTGGATCAACCGTCCCATCATTCTCGCCCACCAAGAGCAACATAGGAATGATTAAGTTCTGCAATTTTGACTGCAGGGTTTGCAAATCCCAGCTTGCCATCATCGCCAGAGTTCCACGAATGTGGGTGACACTGGCAAATGCGCGCTCGTAGTAACTGAGTTGTGCAAGTGTGAGTTGCGATCCCGTTGATTCCATCAACCTGCTTACCCGTGATTTGTTAGCCGCTATTGAAAAGAGAGACGGTACAAGTGGGTTCAAAAACAATAGTCTGGCCATTGCCGGAAAGATGCTCCCCGCAAAACCGGGAAACGGATAAAACGCAGGATTTATTGCCACAACGCCCTTCGCGCTCAGGTAATCCTGGGCAATCATCTCGACTGCTATTGCCGCCCCAGCAGAATGACCAATCACCAAATCCGTCTCAAAGCTTTCCTCATCCAACAATGCTGCAAGGCTCTTTGCAACATTTGTCAGACTGGGATTTGAACCTTTCAGTTCTGAAGAAAAACCATGACCTGGTAGATCAACAGTCAAAATTTCAAAATCATCTTTGAGGTGTTTAATCAGGCCCTCGAAAGAATGGGTTGTGGCGCCGCTACCATGCAGTAGCAGGAGTTTTGTACCACTCCCCAGGCGCTGAACATGCCAACAAACGCGCTGTGTATGAACAAAACGGCTCACACTGGCATTGGGCCAATCGAATTTTTCTGCATCCCATTTCAAAAGCTCAATGCCCTGCATTGGCTACTTGCAATTCATCAACAGCACTTGAAATGGATGTGGCATTCGCGAAAGGCATGGCAATATATTCCGACCGACATGCATCTGCCACAGCCTTAGCTTGCTTGCCGACCAATTTGCTCACGTCAATCACCAGAGTCGCATGGCCCGATACAGCAATATGCTTTGCCATATCCAACGCATCGGCGTTCGCCTGTTCTCTTCCCGCTCCCCCATCAAGCGCAACATTTGCACTACCATCTGTCAGTATCACCAATGACGGTTGATGCCCTTTTCGCATTTCTTCTTCCGCTAGAATAAGGGCTTTCTTCAACCCGTCAGCCAACGGCGTCCCGCCTCCGCCTGTCAAACCGGAGAGTGTACGCTTTGCAAGTACAAGAGATCGGGTAACTGGCAAAACGATTTCCGCCTCTCTACCCTTCATTGCGATCATGGCGACATAGTCGCGACGCGCATAACTCTCAGAGAGAACCATTTCAACCGCTCCCTTAGCCTCCGACAAGCGATTTACGGCGGTCGACCCCGATGCATCGACAACAAAAATAGTTGTACTTTCTGAAGGCTTCTTGAACCGTTTTAAATGCAGGTCGCCGGCGCGAATTTGGATCGGGAGCCACGCTTTGGAAGCCCGTTCAGCATTGCGAAGCTTTTGCCAGGGAACTGAGGCGCGCAATGTCGCGAGAATATCGACGCGTTTGTCAGATGTTGGTTTTCCACGGATGCTTGCTATCGGACGACCACGCTTAAAACTCGTCTTGTTTTGTCCAACTCTACCCGTTTGGGATGATCTTGGTGGTGTCTTTTGTCTTTTCGACAAAACATCAAGAATTCTAGTTGGCAAGTTCGCCATAATCGCTTCAACCGTAAGATCATCTATCTCGGAAACATCACCTTCATTCTGGGCGTCCAGTTCGTTATTTTCATTTAATTGAGGCTGGTCTTCCGACCTTACCTCTTCGTTTTCGGGAGCCGCAGGAACCATGACCGCTCTGTGAAGTAAAGAGAGGCGTATGGCCAATTCCATATCCTCCTTTTCAACTTTGGATCGACCGTTGAACCCGGCGCTTAAGCCCGCAAGCTGTGCTGTCTGTTGTGAAGGACGGATAGAAGAAATACCAAATGCCAATGCAGTCTCCGCAATGACGTTCAGATTGTTCTCGTCAGTATCAACACAAAGTTCACCTACTGCAGCCGTGAGTTCCGGTGAACACTCCAGCGCTTCCAAATCTCGAATTGCAACGCTCCGCAGATCAACATGCATCGCCAAACGGTCCATCAATGGCGCAGATATCTGCTCTTCATCTGCCTCGATGACCACACAAGCCAATCGAACAGTAGGCTTGTAGCTTACACCGTCTCGTTCGGTCTTTGTTTGATGATCATCCAATGCATTGGCGATACTCGCTGTGATCGCTGGCTCCAAAACCGTCGGTTGAGCCAATAACAGAACCCCACCATCTGCTCTTTCCAACAATCCCTGCTTATGAACCTTTCGACCAAGTGCGAGTGTTGATGACAAATCCACCCCACCGACAAGACCATCAATATCAACATTTGACGGCAAGCTGAAAATCTCGCGGTCTGAGATTGCGATTTTCAATGTCTCTATCCAACAATCAAGAACCGGACCCGCATTTGCCATGACCCGGATGCTCATTGGAGGCGTGTCTTTATATTTCAGGCTATGTGAGAGAAAGCAAATAGCGCGGAGCGCATCCAACCATTGTTCTCTTGAGCTATACGCATCAACGGGTTTTGGTTCTGGAGCGGGTACTGGATCCATGGCACGCTCAAGCGGCATCTCTTTTTGAGAAAATCTCACCCAATGCACGCTCAACCCGAACCGAACCGCGTGCGTCATCAAGCGGATTGCGTCGCAAGCGATGGCTCAGAGCCAATGGAGCCATCACCCTCACATCTTCAATACTTGCACTCATTTCACCACGCCAAGCCGCATGGGCTCTGGACGCCTTTATTAGGGTCAGCTCGCCACGCAATCCATCAGTACCCAGGGCGATACAAATCTCTGCGATCAATTGCAGCACGTGATCCTCAACCTCCACGGATTCCAAAAGCGCTTGAGCCTTCTTGATGCGGTTGGAGAGTTTGGAAGTTGTCTGTTTCCACTTTTTCACAAAGGCAACCGGGTCGCGATCATAAGCATCGCGACGTTTGATGATTTCAACACGATCCTTGATCACACCAGGTGTCTCAACATCAACTGACAGTCCAAACCGGTCCAACAATTGAGGGCGAAGTTCGCCTTCTTCAGGGTTACCACTTCCCACCAAAACGAAACGCGAGGGATGTTTTACTGACATGCCCTCTCGCTCAATCATGTTCCAACCCGATGCCGCGACATCAAGCAGAACATCAACAAGATGATCTTCAAGAAGGTTCACCTCATCAATATACAGAAATCCTCGATTAGCCTTGGCGAGCAGCCCTGGTTCGAATTGCTTCACTCCGTCAATCAGGGCGCGTTCCAAATCAAGTGCCCCGAGCAAACGATCTTCTGTCACACCGAGCGGGAGGTCTACGACCGGCGCATCCATCCTCTCTGTGTCGTGAGTTTGCTTGCTTCCGCAAGTATCGCATTGGACCGATGATTTGCTTGGATCGCAATGATAAGGACAGTCCTTAACTGTATCCAGTTGCGGTAGGAGAGACGCAAGCGCGCGAACAGCTGTCGTTTTGCCTGTTCCGCGATCCCCCAGAGCAAGAACGCCGCCAAGACGATGGTCAACTGCGCACAAAATGATTGCCAGCTTGAGCATATCCTGCCCGACAATTGCAGCAAAAGGATAGTCGCTCTCTCGACGCGTCATGTATGCCTTCCCTTCCACAGCACATCAGAACATATATTTATTACATTTTATTATGTCTATTTTCTTTGACATAAACAACCCCTATACTGATGAGATGCTCGAGAAGCGAACCGATCCCAACAAAGAGGCGCATGCACCGCATCGCACCATGTGCACGGATTGCGGCGTTTCCAGAACCACTAAGCCCGAGAGATGTGGGCAGGCCTGTCAATTTATAAAACCTAATTATCCTGCGATGGAAACAGCTGTTCATGGGCGTGCGCGCGACAGTTCTCTCCATCCCGACGAACATTTTTTTGGGCCGTTTCTGACCATGAAAAAGGCTCGCCTGGCACCCGCACGAAAAGGTGCTCAGTGGACTGGCATTACATCAGAGATTGGCAAGCGTTTGCTGGAACGCAAAGCAGTTGATGCCGTGATAGCTGTTAAACCCCATCCTATCGATCGTTGGAAACCAGAGCCTGTCATTGTTACCGACCCGGCAGATATGGCTCAATGCCGTGGCATGCGGATGGGCTTCGCGCCAAGCGTTGCTCTGGTAGAAAAAGCAATGGATGAGGGGCACAAACGCATCGCCTTCATTGGAATACCCTGCCAGGTGTACGCCTTACGTTCACTGGAAAAGGAACTTGGGTTTGAAAAACTTTACGTTATTGGGACGCCCTGCTCTGACAATACGACCACAGCAAACTTTCACAAGTTTCTGGAATTGCTAAGTTCCCGTCCAGAAACCATAAACTACCTTGAATTTCGCGCGGACTATCAGGTTGAGCTTCGGTTTGACGATGGCAGTCAACAGGAAATTCCCTTTCTCAAACTACCGATCTCAAAACTGCCAGGAGATTTCTTCCCGCTGACATGTCAGACATGTGTCGATTACGCCAATTCACTATCTGACGTTACCATTGGCTATATGGCTGGCGAAGGTGACCAATGGCTGATTGTGCGAAACAAACGCGGAGCCGAACTCATAGGACTTTTAGAAGGGAAACTGATAACCGCACCCCTTGGCAGTGCTGGAAAGCGCCGCAAACACGTTGAAGGCTTTATGGCAAATGTAAAAAGCTCAGTTAACGGTTTGCCTCTGCGCAGCATGCCAAACTTTCTCAGACCCATTGTTGCATGGCTGATGCCAAAAGTCGGTCCGAAGGGCCTTGAATTTGCGCGAACACGCGTTGAAATGAAGGCAATCGAGGCCATCCTGCATCTTCGGAAAAAGGCACCTGCCAAGGTAAAAAATATGGTGCCTGATCATATCTGGAAACTCGCCGCACCCTATGGCGTTAAAAAACAAGAAACCGAATAACCTTGCCAAAAACAAAAATATGTCCAATAATTTGGACATATCACATGTCCATTAGAGATTTTTAACTGATGGCGTTTGGGAGGAATTATGACAAATCAATCCAAGACTCCACTTCTGGACAAGATACACACTCCTTCCGAACTACGCAGCCGAGATCGCAATGAGTTGAAAGATATTGCTGACGAATTGCGAACTGAACTCATAGATGCAGTTTCTGTAACAGGCGGACATCTTGGTGCTGGTTTGGGAGTTGTCGAACTTACCGTTGCGCTTCATTACGTCTTCGAGACCCCACATGACCGGATTATCTGGGATGTGGGGCACCAATGCTATCCGCACAAAATCCTGACTGGGCGACGCGACCGCATCCGTACCCTGCGTCAGGAAAACGGACTGTCAGGTTTTACCAAAAGGGCTGAAAGCGAATACGATCCGTTCGGTGCGGCGCATTCTTCAACATCCATTTCAGCCGGCCTCGGCATGGTCGAGGCTTCACGGCTGGCAGGCGAGAAACGTAATGTGATATCTATCATCGGCGATGGCGCCATCACCGCCGGCATGGCCTACGAAGCAATGAACAACGCAGGCGGTATGGATGCGCGCCAAATCGTAATTCTTAACGATAATGACATGTCCATTGCACCGCCGACGGGCGCCATGAGCCATTATCTGGCTCGGTTGGTATCGGGGAAAACCTATCGATCCATCCGTGAGGGCGCCAAACAAATCAATCGCCGCATGCCGAAATTCATTCAGGAAAGCGCCCGCAAAACTGAAGAATACACCCGCAACTTCTTTAACAATGGTACAATGTTCGAGGAGCTTGGCTTCTATTACATTGGCCCCGTTGACGGTCACAATCTTGATGCACTTGTGCCTTTACTGGAAAACCTTCGCGATAGCAAACAGGGTCCGATTCTGCTGCATATCGTAACGGAAAAGGGAAAAGGCTACGCACCAGCAGAAAAAGCGTCGTGCAAACTCCATGCTGTCTCAAAGTTCAATGTTGTGAATGGCCAGCAGCAGAAATCTGCAGCCAATGTTCCTTCTTACACCAAAGTATTTGGACAATCATTGGTACAGGAAGCTCAGGAAGATGACACTGTCATAGGGATTACGGCTGCAATGCCATCGGGAACGGGAATTGATATTTTCCAGAAAGTATTTCCGGAACGAACCTATGATGTAGGCATTGCAGAACAACACGCTGTGACCTTTGCTGCCGGGATGGCGTCGGAAGGATACAAGCCGTTCTGCGCAATATACTCGACATTCCTTCAACGCGCTTATGATCAGATCGTGCACGATGTATCGATTCAGCAATTGCCAGTACGGTTCCCGATCGACCGGGCAGGATTTGTTGGCGCGGACGGGGCAACCCATGCTGGTTCATTTGATGTTGCTTATCTCGGCTGCCTTCCGGGCTTTACAATCATGGCGGCATCAGATGAAGCTGAGTTAAAACACATGGTGGCAACAGCTGCGGCCTTTGACGAAGGGCCAATCGCCTTTCGCTATCCACGTGGTGAGGGTGTGGGAGTTGAGATGCCCGATCGTGGTGAAATTCTGGAGATTGGAAAAGGCAGGATTGTTAAAGAAGGTGACAGCATCGCCCTCCTCTCACTTGGCTCGAGATTGCAGGATTGTCTTGCGGCTGCTGAACAGCTGGAAACTCATGGCCTTTCGACCACTGTCGCGGATGCCCGATTTGCAAAACCCCTTGATACAAAACTTTGCGAGCGCCTCGCACGTGAACACTCACTATTGATCACTGTTGAAGAGGGTTCAACGGGCGGATTCGGGGCCATGGTCCTGCATCATCTGGCAAGCAGGGGTCTATTGGACCAAGGTTTGAAAATTCGAACAATGACCATGCCTGATATCTATATGGATCAGATGGCACCCAGCCGCATGGTTGAAAGAGCTGGCCTCGATTGCGGCGGCATCGTCAAGCAAGCACTGGCTGCAATGGACCTTCAACAAGCAGGTTTTGTAATGGCCTGAAGGCATACCCCATGCAAGTTTGAAGACTTGCGTATGTGTATGGACGCCATGCCACGAATGTTATATTTATATTCCGCAATAGTGTGATTTTTAATTCAGTCTATATAAGACTGCATCAAAAATTAAGTACCAAACACATGCAGCGGATATTGCCTGATGAACAAAACGCCATCGGTGATCTATGAGATGTTAAGGTCATTTGTTTCCGTTGCCGATACGTTGAACATTTCCAAGGCCGTGGTTCAATTGGGATTCACGCGGCAGACTATACGTCGTCACCTAGATGATCTAGAAGAAATATCGGGTGGGCCACTGTTTGAAGTTCGCAACCGACAATATCATCTCACCACAAACGGCGAGAAACGAATCGCCGGAGCAAAGGAACTCCTGTCCAGCCTGGATGACTGGGTTTTTGATCGCTACCACTCACCTCAAGAACTAAAATCCATTGTATATCGCTCTTCAGCATTGGACTATATCTACTACCTGCAGCAACATTGTCTGATGGATGTCTGGGACAATGGTGTTCCCCTTATCAAGAATGCGCTCACCGCTTGGAGTGAAGCGAATGCCCAGCTTGAAAACTCCGCCTTTGATCATTTGCGAGAGTATTTGCTTATCTATAGGAAAGCACGCGGAAACTGGCTTTGTACCTATGTAGGTCAAAAATCTTCCTACGTTTCCTGGCTTGGCCTCACTTGGGCGCAGAGCGCAGTCGGCAAGGTTGTTGGTGATGATGAGAGCAACCATCATGATCATAAATTTGTGGTCGCGGCCTATGATTCTGTGCTGGAATGGGGCGCACCCAAATATGACCACATTCACACCGCCTTCAGCCGCGATGGAGGAACCACATTAGAGCCTGTGAATTATCAACGTCTTTTGATTCCGCTTCGCCTGCCCGATGGAGACACGGTTTTGGGATCAATGGTGGCGCGGACAAATCAATTGGACTTTTCAAATCTGGATGTTGGGGACATTTTGCCAATATCGGATGATCTGCTTATGGAGAATTCGCCATAGGTTAAATGAAACCGTCCCAATGCAAATGCAGGGGTGAATGGGACAAAAAAGTGTGTGGACTTTTTTGTTATGCAAACTTCTGAACTTTTGAACCTGCAGCAGGTCGTGACCCGCTGCGAAACGCTTATTGAGAGCTTGGGTGTATGCTTGCAGTCGGGAACCGACTTTGAGGTTTTCAATTATCTTGCTTCTGACAGCGACCGCGAACAACCGCTTGATCCAATTTTTCGGTCGGTAGAATCCGACATCGATATGGTTGATGGCTTGTGGCTTATTGGTCGCGACGCCAATCGCGAAATTGTCCAGACACAAGCCATGAGGTCCATTGAATTGGGCGAAGGCAATCTTGCTGCGTTTATGCAATACCGCATCAACGAATTGCGACCAGGTGGGCAGCAAGTCGACCTGTACAACACTTCGTGGAGGCTTTCTGCATCGGCACAAACAATCTGCGGAAATGTATTTTATCATGGCGGACTTTGGATCCGTAAAGATTTCCGGGGAGGCTCACTCACCTGCCTTTTTACCCGGTATTTGATCGCAAAGACGCTTCTACAGTTCGAGCCTGATTATCTGATTGGGCTTCAGTCACCTTTTGTAAGTTGCAGAGGATTATCGGCCCGGGAAGGCTACATGCATCTGGAGCAGCGGTGCATCCGATGGAAATTTCATGATGCCGAGGAACTCTTTGAAGACTGGCTTGTTTGGATGAGCAAGGAGGAAGCTGAATTCAATCTCGCCATCCCTCCGGAAGACTTCTACACACTCTTTGAAAAGCAGGTGCAACCCGCTTTGAAAACTGCATGACTCCATACTTCATCCATTCCATGATTGGCTTTGCTGTGCAGTCACATTTTGGAGTTGAGTACGCGCCCTAGTGAAAGTTTCTCCCCTTTGGTAGAGCGCTTTGAACGTGACGCTTTGCCGAAATTTCAGCGTAATCCTGTTTTAATTCCGGTGCATCTTTCAACAATCGTTGCAGCCGTGAGCGTGGTTTGATCTTTTGACGAATATCCTCGACCGGACGCCGAACCTCATCGGCATTGGCGAGGCTTTCAATCGTCATCTCATTATGATGAAAGTCAGCCAACATGGGCGTGAGGTCTTCGATATGTTGCGCCACAACATGGATCACGTTATCTGCGTGCTGCAGTTTGCCTGTGATACCAACACAGCGACTTCCCAAAACCAGCGTTCGATATTTTTCCAATGTCTTGGGCCAAATGATCACATTTGCAACGCCGGTTTCATCCTCTATCGTTTCAAAGACCACGCCTTTAGCAGAACCCGGTCGTTGGCGCACAAGAACCAATCCCGCAACTGTCACCCGGTTCCCATTTCCTAATGTTTGCAGTTCGACATTGGTAACAAAACGTCGACGCTTTAACTCGTTCCTTAGAAAGCTGATGGGGTGCGCCTTGAGTGAAAATGTCAGTGACTGATAATCAATCATCACATGCTCACCAAGCGGCATGGGATTGAGTGCTACTTCAGGTTCCTGCTGTAAATTAGAACTGTCTACAGTTGAGAACAGAGGCAGGCGCTCACTGCTGGAAAGCGGATCAAGTGCCTTTACAGCCCAAAGCGCATCGCGCCGGTCGAGACCTATGGAACGAAAACAGTCGGCATCTGCCAGTTTTTCAATCACAGCACGCGGCAAACCTGACCGCATCCACAAATCCCGTACACTGTCATATCCCCTGCCCCGTTTTTCAACCAGCTGCCTTGCTTGCTCTTCACCAACACCTTTGACCAACCGCAAACCCAATCGCACCGCATGTGTATTCTTCATGGCATTCGCCATTTCACGATGTTGCGGGTTTATCTCACCTGCTTCAGCATCTGCCTCAAGTGTACAATCCCAGCTTGAAAAATTAATATCCACTTCCCGCACATCCACGCCATGTTCGCGTGCATCGCGAATAAGCTGAGCCGGCGCGTAAAAGCCCATCGGCTGTGAGTTGATAATCGCGGCACAAAAGACATCCGGATAATGGCACTTGAGCCAGCAAGACACATAAACCAGAAGTGCGAAACTTGCCGCATGGCTTTCCGGAAATCCGTACTCGCCAAATCCCTCAATCTGTTTGAAACAGTGATCCGCAAACTCGCGGTCATAGCCATTGGCAACCATGCCTTCGACCATCTTCTTATGAAAGGAGCCAATCGTACCAACCCTGCGAAAGGTTGCCATGGCGCGCCTCAACTTGTCCGCTTCACCGGGAGGAAATTTCGCCGCGACAATTGCAATGTTCATGGCTTGCTCCTGAAACAACGGAACACCAAGGGTCTTGCCCAATACGCCTTCAAGTTCCTTGCTCGGAAAGACAACCGGCTCTTTCCCCTGCCGGCGTTTCAAGTATGGATGAACCATGTTGCCCTGAATTGGACCCGGACGAACAATTGCCACTTCAATCACCAGATCATAATAATTACGCGGTCGCAAACGCGGCAGCATCGACATCTGGGCACGGCTCTCAATCTGGAACACACCCACCGTATCTGCACGGCATATCATGTCATAGGTCGGCGTATCATCCGGCCCGATAGAGGAGAGCGTTTCCTGGCGGTCGTAATGGAGGGCAAAAAACTCAAATGCTTTTCGAATGCAGGTCAGCATGCCAAGCGCCAGCACATCGATTTTCAGCATGCCAAGACTTTCAAGATCGTCCTTGTCCCATTCGACAATCGTACGATCTTCCATCGCTGCATTTTCAATCGGTATGAGCGATGAAAGTCTGTCTCGGGTGATAACAAAGCCGCCCACATGTTGGGAGAGATGGCGTGGAAAACCCATCAATTGTTGAGCAAGGTCAAGCATTTGCGCCAGATGCTTGTCATCTGGATTCAAGCCAGCGCGCCTTGCATCTTCCTTATCCACTTCTCGCGACCAGCTTCCCCATTTGGTACCGGAAATTGCGCTGATCGCATCATCCGACAGACCAAAAACCTTACCTACTTCGCGAATGGCCGAACGTGCGCGATAGGTCACGACAGTTGCGGCAAGTCCCGCTTTCTCCCGGCCATATTTTTTATAAATATATTGAATGACTTCTTCGCGGCGCTCATGCTCAAAGTCGACGTCAATGTCTGGCGGTTCATTACGTTCTTCCGAGATGAAGCGCTCAAACAACAGGTCCATTTGAGACGGGTCCACCTCGGTGATCCCAAGGCAATAACACACTGCCGAATTGGCAGCAGAGCCTCTACCCTGACACAGAATGTCCTGACTTCTGGCGAACCTGACCATGTCGTAGACCGTCAGAAAATAAGATGCATAATCCAGCTTCCTGATCAGCTCTACTTCATACTTGATCTGGGATAATACTTTCTGAGGGGCTCCTTTCGGATACCGTCGCTCAAGACCAATTTGCGTGAGCAGCTCCAGTGCCTGCTGCGACGGCATGGGCACATTATCCAATTCTTCGAAAGTCGGATCATCAGGATATTGGTATTTCAATTCATCCAGGGAAAAATTCAGCCGATTGAATAACTCGACCGTTCTTGCAACCACATCTTCATATCCTTTAAAGGCATGATGCATTGCGTCGGCATCACGCAGATAACGCTCCGCATTGGGGGCAAGGCCAGTGCCAATCGTGGAAAGTTTTTCCCCTTGCCTGATACACGTAATAACATCCTGTAAAGGGCGACGCTCTGGTGTGTGGTAGAGAACATCTCCCAGGGCAACAAGTGGCACACCCTGCTGAGTTGCAAGATCGGAAACCTCCTTCAAACGACGCTGATCCATATCACCATAGTCACGAACAAGCCCGAGATAGACTTGCTCGGAAAATTGGCCCATCAGCGCTTTCAAGGTCTGACCCAAATGCTCACACGCATGGTTGGCAGGGTGTATTGCCATCAACAATTGACTGCCATGAGCAAATAGGTCTTCCAGCTCCAAATGACATTCACCTTTAGGCGCGCGACGTTTCCCCAAACTAAGCAACTCACACAGATTGCCCCAACCTTTACGGCTTACAGGCCAGACAAGAATATCCGGTGTTCCATCAATGAACACCAGTCTGCAACCGGGGGCAAAGGCAAGACCGGCTTCCTTTGCAGACATGTGTCCGCGCACAAGTCCTGCAACAGAGTTGATATCTGTGATCGATAGTCCTGAAAGACCCAACCGTTGCGCACGCACGACCAGTTCTTCTGCATGCGATGCCCCACGCAGAAAAGAAAAATTGCTTTCAGCGGATAATTCGGCATAGCTCATGTGCATTATCCAAACATGCCATGCACATACCAATTAGGTGCTTGCGTTTCGCGTTCATAAAGCCCGTGACGAAACAACCAGAGCCGGTAACCTTCCCTGTCCTCAATCCTGAAATAGTCTCGTGTATAAGCGGTACGGCCATCTTTCCACCACTCGCAGGCAATACGCTCAGGTCCCTCGGCACGAACAACGTCATAGCTCACCTTGCGCCAAAGAAATTTTAGCGGCGGCCCTTCCGGCACTTCGGCAATTGCATCCACCCGCTCGGGATTTGAAAACAAGATGAGTGGTCGCGTGATGACACTCTGCTGATGCGTGTTTAATGTTGGGAAACTTTTTGCCTCCTCTGCATCCAACGCAGACTGTAATGCAAACCGGCGTTCAGGAATATGCGTATCGCAATGCGCGAAAACCTGAACACGGTCCTTGCCAAGTCGAGCAGACAGACGGTCAATGAGATGACTGGTCTCTTCAGCAGTCCCTGCCTGCTCTTTGACAATAAGTTTTTGCTGATCCTCATGAAAAGGTGCTGCTCTTAGGATGGAAAGTCGCAAAATATCGAAACCGAAACCTGCCTCCCAGTCATCATGCAAGGCAGCAAGGCGCTCATCAAACAGAGCCGCCATTCGACTTGCATTGCGCAATGGAGTGGATGCCTCCGTCACAATGGTTTCAATCTCACCATTGGCGCGAAACAGGATCAACTCGCACGCCTGCATTCCCAACCCACGCCGTTCAAGGTTTGGCACAGCATTCTCGCATAACAGAAAGATTGTACGCTTGATGTCTTCTTCATCCACGATCGGATCGGCAAACCGCTTTTCAGAAACAAGTTCTGAAACAGGGCGCAAGGGGGATAGCACTTCATCTATGTCACCCAATGCCTGATCAAGGCGTGAGAGGACCAGTGACCCAAACCGTGCAGCAAGTGGCGCGCGCGGAATATTGTATAAGCATCCAATGGTCTTGAACCCCAGTTTGTTCAAGGCTTGAACTTCATCCTTCCCTAACCGCAAACCCTGCAATGGCAGAGGTTCGATAAGGGGCACATGGCCTGATGGCTTGGCTATTCTTGTCTGTCCATATCGACATAGCGCCCATGCAGCACCCGGCGTATCGGCACAAGCAAGCTTCACATCAAGCCCCTGCCCCACCAAGCGCTTCTCTATATCTTCAAGCATTGCAGCTTCACCTTTAAACAGGTGGGCGCATCCTGTGATATCCAGAAACAGGCCGTCTTCACCGCTCATGGAAACCAGCGGCGTGTACCGTTCACACCACCTGGCAATGGAATGCAACAAGGCATTATCTGCGCTATAATCATGCTCAATACATTCAATATGTGGATTGATGGCACGCGCGTCGCTGAGGCTTTGCCCTACATAGATACCGGAAAGCCGCTCGCTTTTTTCATGCGCCGTGATGCGTAATGCGTTTTGTATTGTGTCAAAGATTACAAGTGGAGGAGTTTCAGGAAGCTCTTTCAAACGCCATGATTTGCCCCATCGATAACGGGAGATCCGGTCTGTCGCGAGATGTGGAAACTGCAGAGAGATAACGCGTTGGGGATATCTTTGTTGCGGCATGGCGGAATGTCCTTTGTGCTGATTGCCATGACACCGGCCAGTTCCCCGTTTGGCCTGTGCGGTTGCGTTCGAGGGTCAGGCGATGCCGCATTGGCCCGATCCCCTGCTTAAAGTCTTGATTTTGATCACTGGATAATGGTGTTACCTGCCAGCGCGTGGTGGCACTGGAGGCTTCCTCCTGTCCGCCCTGACGCAGCAAAAAGAAAGGGGTCTGGCTTGCCTGCGCACGCAGCATCAGTTTGCGGCTAACGGACAGGTCCAGCATTTTTGGATTGCCTTTAACCTGAAAAACAATGGCTGCCAGCCCGCCCTCACGGGCTGACTCACCTGCTGTCCAGATGGCTGTTTTCAAGTCACGCGGATGCACCAATATCACGTCTGACGGGTCGAGCCCCAATTGCCATAATCCGTCAGGGGACATTTGACCGGCATCAATCCTTGCTGCCGGATCCACAATCCAGACAAGTTTGCCAGACCTTGCATGATTTCGGGCCAAAAACGCGCACAGAAAAGCCGATGCCGCACCAATATCCCGGGCATAGTCGCATCGTATTTCATGCATGCAACCAGATAAAAGCCCACCTTCGAGATGATCATCCAGCAGCTCTTCGCCAAAAGTCAGACGTGTAGCATCACTGGCAGGATCAGGTACGAACTGGTGTTCATTCCTTCCCTCCAACGATGAGACGACGTGCTTAAGCGTCGCAAGGTTTGCTGTTTGCCTGCGCATTATTGTATCAAATGTTCACTGTTTGTTCTATTTAAGCAAAGCCATATGGCGGAGTCAATCGCGATAATGAATTACCGTGATGCTGCGTTATTCAGCCGCGAGTTTCTGCGCCAAATAGTTTGCAGCCTCTTCCCGACTTTCAAATATATGCGGCGGGATCGACCGGTTTGATAGTTCATGCCCAAGCTTCTGACGCATAAACGCACTGGTGGTGTAACGAGTGGCTGTCAGGAAATAATCATATTCCAACTGTCCCAGCAGGTTCATGAACTTGGCTTCGAGACGGGGAGCAATCGAAATGCCGTCATAGTTTGTCACAATGTTGACCTTTCTTCCAAGTGCCAGGAAGAAAGCATTGGATTCTCGATCAAGGGCGTCCAATTCCTCTTTAGTAGAGATATCAAGACCACCCAGATTGGCAAAAACCGTATTGGCATCTTCATCAAATACCAGCCGTTCAGAAACTGGAATTTCAAGCATTTCCTTACGCAGCTTCATCGGACGGTCGTTGAAAAGTCTCAGATCCATCATGGTAGGATCGTCCACAATCGGCATGAAATCCATATGTGCGAGAATATCTTTTTCGATATCAATACCCGGTGCAACTTCTGTAATCTTAAGCCCTTGAGGCGTTAGGCGCATCACACAGCGCTCGGTTACATACAGAACCTCCTTGCCCTGCTCTGCCGTATACGGACCATTGAACGTGATCTGCTCTACATCAGAAATGAACTTCTTATTCCGCCCTTCCTGAAGGATTTTCAATTCACCATCTGAGATCTCAATCCGCAAACCGCCGGCTGTAAAGGTGCCAACGAATATAACCTTCCGCGCATTCTGTGAGATGTTTATGAACCCCCCTGCGCCTGCAAACCGGTCCTTGAAGCGGCTGACATTTACATTGCCGTATTGATCGACTTGGGCCATGCCGAGACAGGCGAGATCAAGACCACCCCCGTCATAAAAATCAAACTGCTGATTTGTTTGAATGATCGCGCTTGCATTGATCGCAGCACCAAAATCAAGGCCGGATTGCGGAACACCACCATGAACACCTGCTTCGGTTGTGAGCGTAATACAATCTATGATGCGTTCTTCATTGGCAACCGACCCTACGCCTTCCGGCATGCCAATACCCAGATTGACAATTCCGTTGACCGGCAACTCCATCGTGGCGCGCCGTGCAATAATCTTCCGTTCTGAAAGTTCCATCGGCTCCAGCGTGTCAACGAGCGCTTTCATGCGTCCTGAGAACCCATGATTGTAAGGGGTTTGATAGGTTTGCAGATGCTCATCCTTGTCAGACACCACCACGCAATCCACCAGATTGCCCGGCACAACTACTTCTTTCGGCGACAAAGAACCGGGTGCCGCAATCCGCTCAACCTGCGCAATGACGAGACCGCCGGAATTTTTGGCAGCCATGGCAATTGGCAACATATCAAGCGTCAGCGCCTCACGTTCCATGGTTATGTTGCCCAAAGGATCGGCTGTTGTACCTCTAATCAGCGCCACATTAACCGGGATAGATTTATAGAAAAGCCATTCCTCACCAGCAATTTCCTGAAGCTCAACCAGCGGCTCTTCGGTGCAGTCATTGATCGCGCCGCCAGTTTGGCGTGGGTCAACAAAAGTATGAAGTCCCACCTTGGAGAACATACCAGGCTTTCCAGAAGCGATGTCACGATAGAGTTGCGAGATACACCCAAGCGGCAAGTTGTAAGCTTGAATTTTGTTTTGCATGGCGAGAGCGCCAAGTTTTGGCACCAAAGACCAATGCCCGCCGACGGCTCGCTTCACCAACCCTGGATGTGCCAATCTGTTAAGGCCTCGATCCTTACCGTCGCCCGGAGCAGCAGCAAACAGCAATGAAATATCTTTCGGCATCGCATGGGTTAGAAAACGTTCTTCAATTCCTCGAAGCAGGCATTCCGGGGTGCCAATTCCCACAAAGCCTGAGACACAGACAGTATCTCCATCGCTAATGGTTGCAATTGCATTCTCAAGAGATACGACCTTGTCGACCATGGCTACCTACTCGCTCTTTGCCTTTGGCTTTGCTTTTTTCTCCGGCTTCTTGTCAGATGCTTCAAGCCACTCAATCAAACCACCGGAAACCACACCTTGCGCCTTACGGCTTACGAACACACCCACATGGCCACCGGGAAAACCAATTTCCTGATAGCGTTCCTTGGGAATAAACTTTCCAAGTGCCTTGGAACAACTGACCGGAATAATGTGGTCCTGATGCGCATATATGTTGAGAACCGGGCAGGTAATTTTTGCAAGATCGACCTTCTCTCCCAGCAATTCAAATTCACCTTTCACTAATTGGTTTTCACGATAAAGACCATTGAGCCATTGACGTGCCAACTCGCCGGGATGGTCGGGGCGATCCGCAATCCATTTCTCCATGCGAAGAAAATTCAATATGGCATCCTTGTTGCCATCGAGATTGGCAATCCCGATATTGTATTTCGTCATCGAGTTGATCGGCGTTAGAGAGGAGAAGATTGCACCAGTCATCGCGCCCGGCAGCATCCCATATGTTTCGATCAAAAGATCAATATCGTGCTGATCGAGATTTCCAATCCAAGTATTCAGGAAACCTTCCCCAAGCCAGAAATTCTCCTGATCACCGTGGAAATCCACTGGGGTGATTGCAAGCGCGAGGCCCGCAAAGAGTTCCGGTCTTGTAGCGGCCAGCATGACAGCAAATGTTCCGCCTTCGCAAATGCCGAACATGTTCACAGGGTTGTTGTTATTTTCAGAAACCGCAAACTCCATGCAGGAACCGAGATACAAGTCCACATAGTCATCGAAGTTGAGAAACTGGTCCGCTCGGGTCGGATTACCCCAATCCACCACATAAACCGTGATTCCGGCTGCAAGCATATTGCGAACGAGGGAACGATCCTCCTGCAGGTCAATCATGCTTTGACGGCCAAAGAGGCCATAACAGATTACAACCGGTGCGATCGCCTTGTTCGGTTTGCCAGTGGGGGCATATTTGAACAGCCGAACCTTGTCTATCTCAAACACAACCTCGTATTCTGCTTCGGCAATCTGGACATCATCATCCACCAACTCACTCAACATGCCGCCGGATCGAAGTGCTTTCTGCCCCGCTTCGAGCATTTGCGACATGGCGAGTGACCATGCTTCAAGCGCCAATTCTTCCTGGCTTTTTTTTGAAGCACCCATGTTGAACTCAGTCGGCATTATTTTCCTGTACTATTCAAATTGGCCACTTCACGCTTCAATTCGCGTAACTCTCTTCGAAGCTGATGAACTGTACGTGTTAAATCATCAACTTCAGTTCGGGTTGGCATCTGCCATGCGTCACTCCACGTTTCGGCCATATCCCGTTGTCTGGCGCGTATTTCAGTTGACGCGCGGATCATACGCTTCTGCGCATCTAAAAAGTCGGAACTTCCTTGAGCTTCGAGAAGTGCTTCATTTGCAGACTTGAGCCATGCGTTCAGCGCTTCATTCATTTCCCCACTTTGCAAATCCTCAAGCGCATAACTTTGCGAATAAGTCTCGTATGCGGCAGTCCATGCTTTCTGCATCACCTTTGACATATCGGAGGCTGCCTGCTGATAATCGAGGGTCTCCCGCCATGCATTGGCCATCTGTTGTTGGGGCATGACAAGGTCAGCAAATTGCGGACCGTGCGCAATGCGCTCCAACATTACGCGCAGTTGCTCTGGCGCATATTGAGTCCACTTCTGCGGATCGAGCAGTTCAAAGAACGCCTGATGACCTTTTCGGAAGTCAAGATCACCGGGCCAGTTCACTGATGGTGTTGGACCCGTGTCCCACGCAGGCACCCAAGCCTTGATCAGGTTTTGCCAAGCCGCAATGGGATCAGACGTATCAGGTTTTGCAGTACCGGCCATCTGGTTAAGCGATTTCTGGAACTGCTCGCCAACTTCCTTCTGCGCATTAACAAACGCTTCCTGGCTCTGTTGCCACATGGTCGCCAGAGCCTCAAAACCTTCGTTGGATTTGTCGTTCGACATTAGCTGCCCTTCCGGTTGTCTCTACTTAGGCTATAGCGCTTGAGTATAGATTTCGAGCGCTGCCTCATAGGTCATTTCACGTGGGTTATTGACCAGCAGACGCTGTTGCTTCATTGCATCTTCAGCAAGCATCGGAAGATGATTGTGGTTCACGCCAACTTCAGCAAGTTTGGATTGCATTCCGAGCTCCGGTCCCATTTTCTTGAAACCTTCGACCATCGCGTCACATTTGTCCGCATCTGATTTTCCTGCCGTGTCGCGGAAAATTATTGGTGCCAATTCTGCATATAAAGATGATGCTTCCGACATGTTGAAATCGAGCACATATGGCAACACAAGTGCATTTGAGAGGCCGTGTGGCACTTTGAAATGCCCGCCCAACGGATAAGCAAGCGCATGCACAGCCGCCACTGGTGCATTTGCAAACGCCATCCCGGCAAGCATGGAACCCAACAGCATGTTAGAGCGTGCTTCGCGATCTTCCGGTGTGTGACATGCGGTGTAGATTGAATTGCCCAAGAGGTCCAATGCCTGCCTCGCCAAGGTGTCAGAGACGATGTTTTTCTTGTGCTTGGAAGTGTAGGCCTCGATTGCATGCACCATCGCATCGATGCCCGTGGCTGCGGTGATCGGTGCCGGCAAACCAACGGTCAATTCTGCATCAAGAACTGCCCAATCAGGAAGAAGTTGATGAGAGACCACACCCTTTTTCTCATTTGTTCCCGTTGTCACAATGGATATTGGTGTTACTTCGGAGCCGGTGCCAGCAGTCGTTGGTGACAGGATCATTGGTACGCGACCTCCTTTTACCAATCCGACACCATACATTTCTTCTATCGGCTGATCGGAACCAATCAATACTGCAATAAGCTTTGCTGTATCCATGGACGAACCGCCTCCAACTGAGACGACGCCATCAACGCCTTCAGCTTTTGATTCCTCAACCGCTTTGAGGATCATGTCTTCTGGTGGATCAGCGACCACATCGTCGATGACATGGACGGCAACCCCAGCTTTCTTTAGGCCATCGACGGCAGCGTCGGCCAGGCCAAGCTCCAGTATGATTTTGTCTGTAACAAAGGCAACTTTTTTACAGCCCATTTCAGCCATTAGGTCACCGATTTTTGCGGTACTTCCTACTTCACTGATAATGGACTTGGTTGTTTGAAACTGAAACGCGTGCATTAAATTTCCCTATTCCGCTTGAGCGACTTCATCTTCAAGCGATGTCAATTCCTTCAATCGCTCGGTTAATTTCATATTTTCTGAGTAGTCCACCGGACAATCAATCAAGGATACACCACCATCGTTCATGGCTGCTTTCAATGTATCTTCAAGCTCTTCTGCCTTGGATACCTGATACCCCTTGGCGCCAAAACTTTCAGCGAATTTCACGAAATCCGGGTTTCCGACATCAACGTTGCTCTTGCGACCATATTCTCGCAACTGATGCCATTCGATCAGACCGAGTTTGTTGTCATTGAACATCAAAACGGTAATGTTCAGGCCGAGGCGGACAGCCGTTTCAATTTCCTGATTGTTCATCATAAATCCGCCATCGCCGCAGACTGCAAGAACATTGCGTTCAGGATACACAAGCTTGGCTGCAATTGCGCCTGGTAGGGCAATGCCCATTGCAGCAAAACCGTTAGAAATGATGCAGGTATTAGGGCGTTCTGCCTGAAACATCCGCGCCATCCACATTTTATGGGCGCCAACATCGGAAATTACCACATCATCGGGATCGAGAACTTTGCGGATATCGCAGATGATCTTTTGTGGTTTTACAGGAAAGCTGTTGTCATCGGCGTGAGCGTTCAATTCTCTGACAATCTTCTTGCGCAGGCCTTTCATCGCTGGACTAGGTGCACGTTCACAACGCGCGGAAATTCGTTGCATGATATCCGTCAAATCGCCAATTACACCGGCTTCAACGATATAGTTTGTGTCAACTTCTGCAGGTGACCCATCAATATGAATGATGCGTTTGTCGTGGTTCGGATTCCAGTGAGCCGGATCATATTCGACCATGTCGTAGCCAATACAAATAACCAGATCCGCTTCATCGATCCCAAATGCCACCAAGTCGTGGGCCTTCAACCCAACAGTCCCAATACTCAACGGATGCGAAGAAGGAATGACACCCTTTGCCATGAACGTCGTTGCAACAGGAGCATTGATTGATTCTGCAAACTCTACCAAAGCCTCGCTGGCATTTTGTCGAATGATCCCGTTACCGGCGATAATCACCGGGTTGACCGACCTGGAGATCATTTCGGCAACCTTGCTCGCCTTACCACGAGCAGCATGTGGCATCACAGGCGACTGGACTTTCAACGGAACTGCAGACCCCACCTGCATGTCACCCACATTCTCAGGAAAGTCGATGAACGCAGCACCCGGTTTTTCTGCCTGAGCAAACTTGAATGCTTTGCGAACAATCTCCGGTACAATTTCCGGCTCACGGATCTGGGTAGAATATTTGGTAATCGGAGCGAACAGATTCACAAGATCCAAAATCTGGTGACTCTCTTTGTGCATCCGGGTCGTGGCACCCTGCCCAGCAATTGCGACAACCGGGGCACGATCCATGTTCGCGTCCGCAACGCCCGTCACCAGATTTGTAGCACCTGGACCAAGCGTTGACATACACACACCCGCTTTGCCCGTAAGTCTGCCATACACATCAGCCATGAACGCTGCAGCCTGTTCATGTCGGGTGACAATAAATTTGATATCGCTGTCAAGCAGCGCATCCATTACCGCTATATTCTCTTCACCGGGAATCCCAAAGATGTAGTCTACACCTTCATTCTCAAGGCATTTTACCAAGAGCTGTGCCGCAGTTGGGTTACGATTGATTTTCAAAACAGGCTCCGTGGTTGGCGTGAAGGTGACACTCCACACTGTCTATGTAGGCACATTGTGTGCCGTAGTTCTCCAAACCACGCCCTCAACGTGCGCACAATTGCAAAAATTGCATTGCTTCGTTGCGGTTATTTCATTGGTAAGTCAATATGATGACAAGTGCAAGTTTCATCTATTTTGTGCATTGCACAATTTTTTTGTTGCAATGCACAAAATTCCGCTTATATTCTGACCCGTAAGTGAATAAACCCGACGCGGAGTGTCCACCCCGCTCAACGCAAGGAACATTACAATGACAAAGAAAATTGATGCGACAGAAACAATGGCGCAATCAAAAGAGTACATGACAAAACATATTGCAAACTCTGAGAAACTTGTTGAAAGCGTTATTGAGTTTAACGCAGCAATGTTCAAGTCAGGCGAAACCCTCGCAAAGAAAGCGTACGACAATTATATCTCTAATGTTGCAGCAAGCTTCGACGGTATCAAAGCACTTAACAAAACCGGCGACATGTCAGAGTTCTACAAAGTGGCGACTTCCAATCTGACTTCTGCTGCTGAGCGTGTGAGTGATCAGACAAAAGAATTTTCTGAGCTTGCAAGCAAAGTGCTTAAAGACACTGGTGAAGCTGGTCGTCAGGCTTACTCAAAGAGCTTTTCTGGAAACCTTTAATCCTTCCTCCTCCTTCAGGATTTAACTTCCAGTTCCAGAACCGCCTTCCCTTCTGAGGAAGGCGGTTTCTTTTTGCCCAAAAATATGTGACATCTTCTTCAGATGTTGCAGTGCAACAGGCCGAAAGGGTGAAACATGAAACGTGATCAGAATAACAAAGGAGAAGAGAAAATTTCAAAACCTATTCTGATCAAGAAATATCCCAATCGCCGCCTCTACAATACACAGACGAGCGCATATATCGTGCTGGATGATATTGTTGATCTCATCAAGTCAGGAACTGACTTTATTGTCGAGGATACCAAAACCGGTGAGGACCTGACCCGCAGTATTCTGAACCAGGTCATTTATGAACGCGAAACAACACAAGGCGATCATCATTTCCCATTGGATGTGCAGAAGCAGCTCATTTTGATGTACGACGATGCGTATGGAAAAATGGTCCCCGACTATTTGCGGGAATCGATGAACCTGTTTTTTGCCGAGCGCGACAAGATGAAAAGCGCCTTTGATGATATTGTTACCCATAACTCCAAGCAGATGGTGGAGTTTAACGAGCGCGTAGCAAAGCAAAATGTCGAGTTTTTCAATCAGTCTTTTGAGTTGTTTCGCGCCATGAGCGGCATGAAGTCAGGGGCCTCCGAAAAAAGCTCTGAACAATCGGCAAGTACAGATGACAAGCAGCATGAACTCAGCGACATTCAAAAGCAGATTGATGCTTTGCAAAAGAAGTTGAAGTCTCTGGAATAGTTCGAAAACAGTAGCCATCAATGCCGCACCGAAAAAAGCAACCAACCAAAGCCTATTCAAAACATTATGCGCTGGGCCTCGGGTTTCACGGCTTCCATCGCATGAACTATCTTGAGTGGGGTAACGCGAAAGATTTTGCCCACCAGGAAACCCTGTTCTGTGTTCACGGGCTAACGCGCAATGCGCGTGACTTTGATTACCTGGCCGGAAAGCTTTGCGACCGATACCGTGTCGTTTGCCCCGATGTGGTTGGCCGGGGCGACAGCGATCACCTACTCAGCGACGAGGCATATAACTACATTCAATACAATGCCGACATGAATGCCCTCATTGCCCGGCTGGGTGTAACCGAGGTCAATTGGGTCGGTACTTCCATGGGCGGCATCATCGGAATGGTTCTGGCGTCAGTTGCCCAGTCCCCGATCCGTCGTTTGGTTGTGAATGACATCGGACCGGAAGTTTCCAGAGACGCTCTGATGTCAATCGCTCAGTATATCGGCAAGTCAGAGGAATATGCCTCAATGCAGGAAGCTGAAGACTACCTGCGGAAAATATATCACGAATTCGGACCGATGACCGATGACGACTGGGCGCATATGACCAAATACTCTACCAAGCGCACAGAACACGGCACCTATAAAATGAAATTCGACCCGCGCGTGGGCGATGCGTTTCGTGATTCAATCAGTTATTTCAATGTCGACATGTGGGATACATGGGAAAAGATATCCTGCCCTGTTCTTGTCCTGCGCGGCAAGAATTCAAGCTTCCTTACCGAAGCCGTTGCCAACCGAATGCTGGAATGCGGACCGGAAACCACGTTGGTTGAATTTGATGACACGGGACATACGCCAACCCTGCGAAATGATGAACAGGTGGATGTGATATCTGAGTGGCTGGCGGGCGATTGAGGCAATCCTCGCGCTATTCTATTGCCAGGTCATGGGATCCAGTTTGAACAATTGTGACAATTGCTCATAGACTTCGGGCTCTTCGTATTGAAGGTCGATCGGCCTTTCAAAGAACAATTCTACGACAACTGCAAAATATTCTTCGATTGCTTGCGCGCCATAAGCATCAATCAGCGTACGCCTACCTTGCTTCACATCGTTATGATGACGATCAAAAGCGCTTACAAACACCCGTTTCCAGTCTGCAAAATCATGATTCCGATGCAGCAGCGGCGCGCCGTCGGTGTGCCCTGAAAGGTTATCGATCTGATGGGCGAATTCATGGAAAACAACATTGTGTCCATCGTGGTGCTGAGCTCCCTTTTCCGTGTGCTCCCAAGAAAGGATGACTGGTCCTCTCGCCCAACTTTCGCCGATGCGAACTGTTTCCTGCTCAGTAATGACATAGCCTTCCTGTTCAATGTTGCGCGACTTGAAAGCTCCCTCATAGATCAAGATGGTTCGCAAAGTGTCGTACCAAGAGTCGGTATTGACCACTAGCAGGCAAGCTTGGGCTGCAATAGAAAGCCGCATCCTGTCGTCGATTTCAAAATCATTACAGCCGTAGAACTTCACCTGATTGAGAAACAGATTAATCTTGCCTTCAAGTTGCAGCCGCAACTCGGGCGGTAGACGTTTCACAAGCGGCACAGCATCTTCAACTGTTTCACGCTCTTCTTGCGAAAGTGGTTGAGCCAAGAGTTTTGCTTTGGTCTGTTGTCTCGACCAATGGCGATAGAGAAGGAAACACGCGCCGGCAAGCAGTAAAAAAATAAACAGTCTCATATTTATGAGGTAGGGACATGCGTAGGAATTAGCAAGTTTTGCCTCACATTGATCCGAATGACCGCGTTTGCCAAAGGCGCGTTGTCGTCACATCTGTGATACTAAACGAAATTCACAACCATTGTGGCGCCGAGGATTACAGCGATCCAGAGAACCATGGCGCCAGTTGGCCAGACAGAAGCCATACGGCCCTCCGGTCCATAGGACGAGTGCAAACGCTTCACGATTCGATTGAGCTTTCTTTGAAGTATCCAACCCCCGACCATCCAGAAATTAGCAATACTTGTGCTTATGCGCTCAATGAATGTTGGCAGGAACTTGCGATAAGTCCAATCGGTATCGAGGTTCACAGACTTTAGTTCCGGAGGATAGATGCCAGTTCGCATCAAAACGGTGAAAGCAAGTGCAGAGAAAAACAGCAATTGCAGCTGGGTTACAACATGAGTGGTTGTGTATGGCACATAGCTTACCTCATAAGGCAACAACGCATAGAGCGGATCAGGATAAACGCCAATTGCAATACACAGAAATGCCGTTATGCCCATCGCCAACAACATGTGTGTAGGCGCTTCTTTCGGCCGCTTGCCACTATCGTGTGCGAAGAATGCGAAATAAGGAATTTTGATGCCGGAATGGTGGAACACACCCGCAGAGGCAAAAAGTAGAATGCCCCAGACAATGTAGTAGCCTTCATGAGCGGCATCTGACAGGATCAGCGACTTGGTGACGAATCCGGAGAACAACGGGAAAGCGGAGATTGACGCAGCGCCAATGACGCAGAAAATCATGGTAAGCGGCATGGTCTTGTAAAGCCCTCCGAGCTCTGACCCTTTTGCCGTGCCTGTTCTGAACAAAACCGCACCAACGCTCATGAACAGAAGAGACTTGTAGAGAATATGCGCAAAAGCATGCGCCGCCGTTCCGTTTAGTGCGAGATCAGTGCCAATCCCAACACCCACCACCATGAACCCCAACTGGTTGTTGAGCGAGTAAGCAAGCACCCTGCGCAGGTCGTTCTCAATCACGGCATAGAAAATCGGGAAGAGTGTCATCACCGCGCCGATGTAAATCAATATCTCCGTGCCGGGAAAGCCACGGGCAAGAGCGTAAACTGCCAGCTTGGTGGTAAATGAGGAAAGGATGACCGTGCCTGTTACGGTTGCTGCGGGATAGGCATCCTGCAACCAGTTGTGAAGCAATGGGAATGCGCATTTGATACCAAAGGCCAAAAAGATTGCCCATGTCGCAGCGCTGCCGAGCGTCATGGCGTTAAATTCGATCGAGCCTGTTTCGCGATAAAGAAGCGCCACCCCACCCAGCAACAAAACGCCGGACGCGACCTGTATCACCAGATAGCGCATGCCTGTTGCAAACGCCCCTTGCGTGCGCCGCGCCCAAATCAAAAACACGGAAGTGATCGCCGTGCCTTCCCAAAAAATGAAGAGCGTTAGCAAGTCGCCGGCAAACACTGCTCCTATGGCGGAACCAGCATAGCCAAGGGCTGCAGCTTGTTGGATCGTGTCACGAACATGCCACGCATAGAGCAGTGACAGAAAAGCAGCGAGAGAAAACACGAGACCGAAAATTACTGAGAGCTTGTCGACACGCAATAACGTGAGTTCCCAACCTGAGAAACCAAGCTGCGCGTGAAGCCCATGAGGCAGTTCCCAAATCTGATATGCACAGATGATTGGGATGACGAGGGAAACCAGGCCACGGCGGGCATCATTCGGAATTAGGGGCAGAACCAGCGCACCAATGAAAAACACCAGATAGGGCGGAAAGACATCAAACATCGGCTTCTTCCCGTTCCAACTGGTCTTCCGGATACTCTTCCGCCTCTACGTCATTTGGCGCGTAGTAGGATTCATCACGCATCAAAAACGTGCGCATGCCTCGCGCGCAGACCACCAGTGCCGCGCACATGATAAAGCCATAGATGGCGTAAAAACCCGGCACATCCTCTAGGTCGAGATAGGTTTTCTTTTTGTAGAAAAAGTCCGCCAAAAACAGTGCAGCACATAGCGCATAGAGGCTATAAACAATACGGTCCACATTCCTCATATTGTCGAGCCATAAAAGCTTGCGGCCAAGCCATGGCAGTTTATTTGGGTCGGTTTTTCTGGGTTCCATCAGTTTGAACCTCCCGCAATTGGCTCAATGAATGTGATGATATCACCCGCATAGAAGAATAGAAAAATGCATCCCAACGCTGTCAGCACTGGTGGTGCGACACACCAAAACGGTGCTTCGGAAATTCCATTGGCTGCCAAGGCGTCATTGTCCTTGTCGGACATGTAAAACCCTTTGGCTATAGGCCCAAGCAAATACACAATGTTGAGCAGAGAACTGAGCATCAATACGCCGATCATGATGATTTGTCCGGTGTCCGCAGCGCCGACCATTAATTGCCATTTGGACCATGATCCACCCAAAGGCGGAAGACCGATGATCGATAAAGCGCCGATCAGAAACGCACCATAGGTAACAGGCATTGCCTTTGCCAAACCGTTCATTTGACTGATGTTGGTTTTGTGGGTGGCAACATAAATCGCACCTGCACACATAAAGAGCGTTATCTTGCCAAAGGCATGCATCGCAATGTGAAGACCACCGCCGACCACCCCCATCGACGTTGCAAGCGCCATGCCCAGTGTAATGTAAGAAAGTTGACTGACGGTAGAATACGCCAACCGCGCTTTCAAGTTGTCCTTCGTCATTGCAACTATGGATGCTGCAAGAATGGAGAATGCAGCAAGCCACATCAGCCATTGTGATGCTCCGGTCGTTGATAGAAAATCGACTCCGAAAATATAGACGCCAACTTTCAGAATGGAAAATACGCCGGCTTTTACAACAGCAACTGCATGCAGCAGAGCAGATACCGGGGTTGGAGCGACCATTGCCGCAGGCAGCCAGCGGTGAAACGGCATCAAAGCTGCTTTACCAATACCAAATGCAAACAGAGCCAACAGGATTGCAGTCAGCGTCGGATCAACTTTACCTGCCAATATGCCGCCAGGAACAAAATCCATTGTTCCGGCTAGTACCCATGTCCAAACAACCGCGACCAACAGCAGCGCTATGGAGGCGCCCATCAGAATGCCGAGATAGGTCCTTGCCCCCTGCTTCGCTTCTTCTGTCCCCTTATGAGCCACAAGCGAATAAGTTGCGATTGTCAGCACTTCGTAGAAAACGAACAAAGAGAACAAGTTTGACGAGTAGGCAATCGCAAGCGTTGAAGCGATTGAAAAAGAAAAAGCAGCGTAAAATCGCGCGTGGTTCTTTTCATTGTTCCCACGCATATATCCGACCGCATAAAGGTGTGTGACACACCAGAGGCCCGAAGCGATCAGTGCAAACAACAAACCCAGCGGTTCAAGGTTGAATGCCAATGAAAGCCCCGGCAGCACTTCCCAGAGAGTGAAAGGTTGCGTGGAGGCGTTTCCATTGATGACCAAAATAGCAACAACGCAGGAAAAACTCGCCACCGCACATAGAAACGTAATCCCATCGCGCAGGTTCGGCCGGTTCTCCCCGTGAATCAGATTGCTGACACAGGCCAAAAGCGGGAATGCCATGGAAAGCAATATGAGTGTGTTTAGGCTCATTGTGCTACTCCTGCACCCAACAAACCATCTGCAGCAGCTTTTGCGGCAGCATATGTAAGATCAGTATCAACACCGGAAATCACGCAGACTGCCGCGAGAACCCACATGGGGATCAACATCGAGTAAGGAGCCTCTTCAATCTGTTCATCGTCAGGAGCTTCCTTGAAATACAACAATTCCACGATCTTCCAGACATAGATGATCGCAAGCAAGGATGAGCCCACAATCAAGATAGCCATCCACCACCAGTCTTTCTCCAGAGCAGAATTGACCAGCAACCACTTGGAAATGAATCCGGCTGTTCCCGGAACACCGATCAAGCTCAAGCCGCTGATCACAAATGCAGCACTGGTAATGGGCATACGCTTACCCAATCCTGCCAGATTATCGCAGAAAGAACTGCCTTTTCGCATCACATAGGCCCCTGTAACCATGAACAATGCGCCCTTGGTAACACCGTGATTGAAAAGGTGAATAATGGAA
>JASJDO010000151.1 GCA_030065115.1 Rhizobiaceae bacterium
CATTGATCGAAAAAGAAAGTTTTCGCCCTAAACAGGCCCTTCCAAAAAGGTTTATTCGCAATGGCTCACACACTCGTTGCCTCTGAAACAAAAGAAGTCATCATCGGATTTGATCAGCCATTTGCTGTCATTGGCGAGCGGATTAATCCGACAGGCCGCAAAGTTTTGAATGAAGAATTGGAAAACGATAATTTCAGCCGCGTCGAATCAGATGCCATTGCACAAGTAGAAGCTGGCGCAACGATCCTCGACATCAATTCAGGCGCAGTGTTTTCTGGCAAAATGGCCGAAGACCCACGCTATGCGGACAATAATTTTGTTGAGCCAGAACTGATGGAAAAGCTGGTCAACACCGTACAAGCAGTTACGGATTGCCCACTTTGTATCGATTCTTCCGTGCCGGGAGCTTTAGAAAATGGTCTGAAAGCTGCCAAAGGTCGCCCTCTCCTCAATTCGGTAACTGGAGAGGAAGAACGTCTGGAATTAGTGCTTCCCCTTGTTAAAAAATATGACGTACCTGTCGTAGCAATTTCCAACGACGACACCGGTATATCGGAAGACCCTGATGTGCGCTTCGCTGTGGCAAAGAAAATCGTAGAGCGTGCCGCGGACTTCGGCATTCCGGCCAATGATATTGTCGTTGACCCGTTGGTCATGCCAATTGGCGCGATGGCAACTGCCGGCCATCAGGTCTTCACGCTTGTTCGCCGTCTGCGTGAAGAGCTCGGTGTTAACACCACTTGCGGCGCTTCAAACATTTCATTCGGATTGCCGAACCGCCACGGCATAAACAATGCATTCCTGCCGATGGCCTATGCAGCTGGCATGACCAGCGCAATCATGAACCCTGTCGCACTTCCCACAGGCCCGAAAAAAATCGCTGAGAAAAAAGCAGCGGTAGAAGCAGCCGGTGTGATTTTGCCGGAAGGAATGGACGACGAGACATTCGTGAAATTGTTCGGGATGGGTTCCACAAAACCTCGTGCAGGCAAGGAAATGGAAGCGATCCGCGCAGCCAACTTCCTGCTCAATCAGGATGAAGGCGGTGCTGCTTGGATTCACTTCAACAAAGACCCTGATGCAGCACCAGCTGGCGCTCGTGGTCGTCGTTCTGGCGGACGACGCCGGGGATAAAACCATTTCCTTTCAAAGAATCAGATACGAATAATTGATGACGGAAAACCCAGACCATCTCGTACTTTTCATGCCCTCCGGCAAACGCGGGCGATTTACCAAGGGCACCCAGATTATTGATGCCGCGCGTGAGCTTGGTGTCTATGTCGAATCCGTTTGCGGTGGTCGTGGCATTTGCGGGCGTTGCCAGATTGACATTCAAACCGGTGAATTTGCCAAACACGGCATCACTTCAACGCTTGAAAACATTTCCGAATTCTCTGGCAAGGAAAAGCGCTATGCAGAAAAGCGCGAACTAAAAGATGGCCGCCGCCTTTCCTGCTCAGCGACAATCGAAGGTGATCTTGTCGTTGACATCCCGCAGGAAGGCCAAGCCAATGCTGCGGTTGTTCGGAAAGTCGATGATGGCCGCGTAATTGAACGCAATCCTGCGATCCAGCTCTGCTATGTCGAGGTTGAAGAACCGGACATGCACAAACCCTTGGGCGATCTGGACCGTCTCAAAGTCGCACTGGAGCGAGATTGGGGTTGGGAAGACCTGATGGTTGATAGCCATCTTATGCCGGATATCCAGAAAATCTTGCGAGACGGCGAGTGGAAAGTCACCGCAGTTGTGCATAAGGACATGGATGGATCGCGACCTTCAATCGTCGCACTGTTTCCGGGGCTGAAAAACCAGGCATACGGCATTGCATGCGATATCGGCTCGACCACGATCGCGATGCATCTTGTTTCCCTGCTTTCAGGTCAAACCATTGCCTCTTCCGGCACACCTAACCCACAAATCCGGTTTGGCGAAGACCTTATGAGCCGGGTTTCATATGTGATGATGAACCCGGACGGTCGCGAAGCGATGACAATCGCTGTACGCAATGCCCTCAACAATTTGATTGAGAATGTGTGCACCGAAGCCAAGGTTGAGCCAAAGGACATTCTGGATTTGGTGTTTGTCGGCAACCCGATCATGCATCACCTGTTTCTTGGAATTGACCCTACGGAATTGGGAGGCGCCCCATTTGCACTAGCTGTTTCCGGCGCGGTTCACACCTGGGCACCTGACCTTGATCTGACAGTCAACCGAGGCGCACGGGTTTATGTGCTTCCCTGTATTGCGGGCCATGTGGGTGCAGATGCAGCAGCGGTTACACTATGCGAAGGCCCTCACCGCCAAGACAGCCAAATGCTGGTGGTCGACGTAGGTACAAACGCGGAAATCGTCCTCGGCAATGCCCAACACACAGTTGCGGCGTCTTCTCCGACGGGTCCCGCATTTGAAGGTGCAGAGATATCCTGCGGCCAGCGTGCAGCCCCCGGAGCAATTGAGCGTGTACGTATTGATCCGGATACCCTGGAACCAAAAGTCAAAGTCATTGGCGTTGACATGTGGTCAGATGAAGAAGGATTTGAGGCAGCTTCCAGCGTGACCGGGGTCACGGGCGTATGCGGTTCGGCAATCATTGAAGTGATTGCGGAGATGTATCTGAGCGGCATCATTTCTGAAGATGGGGTTGTGGATGGCACACTGGCCGCCAAGTCAAATCGCATTGTTGAAGACGGACGCACATTCTCATACGTGCTTTGGCGTGGAGAACAGGAACTCAAAATCACGCAGACCGATGTGCGCGCAATTCAATTGGCCAAGGCTGCTCTTTATGCTGGCATCAAATTGCTCATGGACAAACAGGGTATTGAGAAAGTCGACTCAATCTCCTTCGCCGGTGCATTCGGCACATTTATTGATCCCAAATATGCGATGGTACTCGGCCTGATCCCCGATTGCGATCTGGAGAAGGTCAATGCCGTCGGCAATGCCGCGGGTTATGGTGCTAAGATGGCGCTCCTAAACCGCGATTTCCGTCGTGAAATTGAAGACACTGTCACCCGAATTGAGAAAATTGAAACGGCCTTGGAGCCAGACTTTCAGGCTCACTTTGTCAACGCCATGGCAATGCCAAACAAGGTAGATCCGTTTCCCAAACTGGGTGAAGTCGTTAACCTGCCCCAGAAGAAAGCACCATCCGAAGCAAACTCCGATGACGCAGCTTCTGGCGGGCGCAGACGCCGACGTCGCGCCCGCAGTTAAGTCTTCAGAGTGACCAACGACGGGATCTCCGTGCGCTTTCCATTTTATGCCCAGAATTGACATCAAGTGGTTGCATGAGCGCGGATTTTACGTCGTCCCGGCTTATGCCCATATCGCGCAACTGATGATCTTCAAACTTCAACAAGCTCCTGAGCTCATCACGTTTCTTCTCTTCGACAAGATTACACTCAAGGCGAACAAAGAAACGCGCTGCGATTTCAACAAATTTAGCAGCACCAGCAATCAGGCCATATTCCAAATCTCTCAATACACTTCTTACGTTGGTCATGATCAACCTCATAAAATTCGATCTTGTTGGGAGTTGAGATTCCTGCATTTTCATGATTTATTCAAACGAATTTAATTAAACATTCAATTTAGAATTTCGAAACCATGAATATCGACCTTCCTCTGCTGAAATCCTTTACTGCCATTGCAGATCACGGGAACTTCCTGACAGCTTCCAAAGCAGTGAACAGAAGTCCGGCTGCTGTCTCGATGCACATCAAGAAATTGGAGGAAGAACTTGGGTACTCTCTGTTTGAAAGGGACGCGAGACAAACCAAACTCACAAAAAATGGCGAGCGGTTGCTACCCTACGCACGGCGAATGTTGCGGTTGGAAAAAGAAATAGAAACAGAGTTCGACAATGCGCCGCTTCAGGGTTCCATTCAGTTGGGGGTGCCCGACGATGTGGTAGAACGATTTCCAATGCGAATTCTCAGCGCATTCATGAATGAATATCCAAATGTCACCTTGGGTATTCATGTTGATCACACACCTGCACTACTCTCCAAGGTAGACAAAAACGTTCTTGATCTTTCAATCATCACCTATGCGCCAAGCATATATGGCGTTTCAGAATGCGAACGGCTAACCCGGGAACCGGAAATATGGGTCATGGCTGCCAATGGAATATCCGCCCGCAAAACCCCTTTGCCGATCACACTTTGGGATCAAGGTTGGGCCTGGCATGAGCCGGTGATAAGCATACTTAAAGAAGCAGACATTGAGTATAGCATTATTCTGGAATGCGAAAATTTGACTGCGAGAAAATCAGCAATTGAGGCGGATTTGGCAATCGGGCCATTACCTCACTCATTGCTTGATTCCAATTTGGCCGAAGTACCGCATCTGAAACACCTGCCAGCCCTGCCAGAATATGGTTTGGGCTTAAAAACGCCCAAAAACATGTCGCCGGAAACTGAAGCAGTAGCGGAATATCTCAGAAACCACTTCAGGCAATCAGAGCTCATGTCCAGCTGGAAAAGTACACGTCGTTTCTAGGGCAAATCGGGTTCATTAAGCTTTGATTAAGCATGACTGAAAGACGTTCATGGTAAGGCACTATGTTTGCAAGACTTTAAGGTGAACCTGATACGTTTCCTACAGTTCAACTCGTGGATAGAGCATGCCCCAGTCTTCAGAAGTGATCGGTTACGACTTCAACACCGATATCATAAGCAACACAACAACCCGTGAATCTCTTGGGATGACCCTGATGCGCCTTGCGGCAAAAGCTGCACGACCGATGGATTACACAGGTCTTTCGCATGCCAACCGCATCATCAGAAAAGTTTTGCCAAGCAACCGATTTGTCCAGGTTCGGCTGTTTGAAGATACCCGATTTGAATTTCCCTATGGCGATGGTTACTGGGGCGTCCTGCTGGATAACAAATTAACCTATTCTCCATCTGAAGAGTATTTTTTGGCAGCGATCCGAGATGTAGACTATGCATTCGTAGATTGTGGGGCGAACTTTGGATACATGTCCTCGATCATTAGCAGTGACGCCTTCGGCAAAAAACCAAGCATCGCGGTTGAGGCTGATCCTGGCACCTTCAAAATGCTTCAGCGCAACTGGGAACTCAATGGACAGCGGTTTGAAATCAAACATAACGCCGTATTTGACAAAAGTGGCGAATTCGTAAGTTTTGGCGGCGGGAAACATGAAGCCCGTTCAATTCAGCAGGGCGCGATTGATGATGCTTGCAATGATGTGGAAACGATTGCCCTTGATACACTGCTTCCATGGATCAAGAAACAGAAGCGCAAGCATCTCATTTTGAAGCTTGATGTGGAAGGTGTAGAGATTCCTGCACTCAAGGGAGCCTCCAAAATCCTCAAAACCAATCCTTGCATCATGTTTGAAGACCATGCTTCTGACAAATCACACGAAGTCAGCAAATTCATCATGGAAGAATTGGGAATGGACGTCTTCTATTCTGACGAAAGTGGATGTCGCGAAATTCACTCCTATGCCGACATTGAGGACATCAAGCGCAATCCTAGGGTTGGATATGACTTTATTGCAGCCAAAGGGGATTTTTGGCCTGACCTGATCAGAAATCTGAAATATTGATGACACCAGATTTGACATGCTGATCCTGCTGCTAAACACTCTTAGACCACGTTTAGCAACTCAATCGGTTAAGCCAGATGGAAAACCCAAAAGCCTATATTTTTGATGTCTTTGGCACTGTTGTGGACTGGCGAAACGGCGTCGCAAAGGTTTGCGCAGAAACATTTGCCCAAAAGGGTCTCTCTTTCGACCCTCATGAATTTGCAGATTTGTGGCGTGGAGAATATCAACCGGCAATGGAGCGCATAAGATCCGGTAGCCGCGGCTATGTCCCTTTGGACCTGCTCCATTACGAAAACCTTGAACGCATTCTTGAAAACACCGGACTTGCATCACAGTTCACGGCTTCTGAAAAATCCGAACTCAACAGGGCTTGGGAACAACTCCCTGGCTGGCCTGATAGTTCCCCGGGCTTGTATACCTTGAAACAGCAAGCAATTATCGCGCCATGCTCAAATGGCTCTATCGCGCTTATGACGCGTATTGCGAAGTTTGCTGACTTGCCATGGGACTGCATCGTTGGAGCAGAGATCGCGCAAAACTATAAGCCGCATCCTGACGCTTATCTCAAATCTGCTCATGCTCTCGGCCTGTCCCCGGGGGAAGTCATGATGGTCGCCGCACACAATGAAGACCTCCATGCAGCACGAGAAAATGGCCTCAAAACAGCATTTATTCCGCGGAAAACCGAATATGGGACTGGGCAAACCAAGGATTTGGAACCTAATGATGACTGGGATTTGGTCGTTGGATCACTGCTTCAAATCTCCCGATACCGGAAATAGCGCCGCTTAGTCCGAATTCAGAACACCGTCAAAGAGCTCGATCTCTCAGACGAATTTCCAATACAGAATTTCAAATTCTTGTTGCAATCGCGGATATTTCTGACAATGTCGCTAATCGAACAGGTTCAGGAGGTCTTAGGATGAACCTTGCAGAAAATCCATCTTCATCGTCACTGAGTGTCTCTCAGCAGAGCCGGTCGATTGTTTTCTACCTCGTGGAAGACTTCTCAATGATTGCTTTTGCGACAGCTATAGAACCGCTTCGAATTGCAAACCGAATGCTGGGCGTTGATTATTATACGTGGCGGCTTGCTTCGATGGATGGAAATTCCGTGACAGCGTCCAATGGTGTCGAAGTTGCCATTCAGACGAGCCTGAAACAGGAACGGGATAATCTGGCAAGCTCCCGTCGTCCATCGAACATGTTTTTGTGCTCTGGCATGAATGTGGAAGACGCGGTCAACAGGTCTTTGTTTGCCTATATTCGTGAGAACAAGAACAGCGGCGTAACGGTCGGTGGCCTCTGCACGGCTGCCTTTCTTCTGGCTGCAGCAGGTCTGTTGAAAGGCAAGAAATGCGCCATCCATTGGGAAAACCTACCTGGCTTTGCGGAAAATTTCCCGGAAGTGGAAGTCTACGCAGACCTTTATGAAATGGATGGAAACATCTGGACGTGCGCTGGAGGTACCGCAGCGCTGGACATGATGTTGTCCATGATCGAAGATGACCTTGGCGAAGAATTGGTCAATCGGGTTTGCGAACAGGCACTCACTGACCGCGTCAGAAACCCGAATGACCGCCAACGCTTGCCGCTTCGAGCCAGACTTGGCGTTCAAAATGCGAAAGTGCTTTCAGTCATCGAATATATGGAAGCAAACATAGCAGAACCACTTCAACTGGTTGAAATCGCAGATTTTGTCGGTCTGTCACGTCGTCAGATCGAGCGGCTGTTCCAGCAACATATGGGTCGTTCACCCGCACGGTACTATCTCGAAATAAGACTCGACAGAGCAAGACACCTGCTCATGCAGTCGACCATGGCGGTAGTCGATGTGGCGATTGCATGTGGCTTTGTATCTGCCTCGCATTTCTCGAAATGCTATAGGGAAATGTATGGAAAATCCCCGATGGGCCGCATCACCGACAACCTGACCTCCGGTAAGGCGTTCGCCGATCTCTGCATCGACGGCATCAACCCGGAAGAGGATCGCGGCATGGTCTGCGGGTCGCTCGCCTTCAACACCG
>JASJDO010000152.1 GCA_030065115.1 Rhizobiaceae bacterium
GGTACCGCGATATCCAATCAGCTTGCATTGCCTGTCGGGGGAATGCAGCAACTTGAACGTCTTAAAATTGGACCGGTTGCATCAAAAGCACGGCTGTTTGAGTTATCTGAATCCTTATCGAATTTTGGTCCCGTTACGATCATTGATGAAACGGATGATCATGGGTACTTTCTGGAAGTGACTGTAATCGAAGAAGATATTCCAGAAATTCGGTTGCTTGTTGAGTAACCTGCAAGTCAAAGTTTGTTTGCGGCTTTCTTGAAATTTGAATGATATTTCCATACTGTAACACTCAGGGGTAGGATCAACACTGAGTGGAATTTTCGTGGTATCGCATCGCCTAATCAATCTTTCGTTTCTATTGTGTCTGGTAGCTTTGTTCGCCTTCGTGAGCTCGAAGCATTCAGTTGCCCAATTATATCAAACTCCCGCCAAACAGGCTCTCCTGCTTGATGCAGATACTGGAACGGTATTGTTTGGCAAGGATGCTGATGAGAGAATTCCGCCAGCTTCGCTGGCCAAACTGATGACCATGGAAGTAGTATTTCATCAGCTAAAAACCGGAAAATTGACACTCGAGGACAAGTTTTTCGTCAGCGAGAACGCGTGGCGGACCGGTGGCGCTAATTCCGGTGGCTCAACCATGTTTGCCAAACTGAATTCTGATATTCGGCTGGAGGATCTGATTAAAGGCGTCATTATTCAATCAGCTAATGATGGTTGCATTATTATTGCTGAAGGGCTTGCAGGATCAGAAGCTGCATTTTCCGGTCTCATGAATGAACGGGCACGGGCGCTTGGATTGACAGGTTCCTTTTTCACGAACTCTACCGGGCTGCCTGATGAGAACCAGTACGTATCTATCCGCGATCTCGCAAAGCTGGCTCAGCACATGATCAGTGAATATCCTGAATACTACAAATATTATCAGGAACCTGAATTCGAATGGAACAATATCCTTCAGCGAAATCGCAATCCGCTTTTGAGAATGAACATTGGTGCGGACGGCATGAAGACCGGTTTTACGGAGGCAAGTGGCTATGCAATCGTTGGCACAGCGAAACGCGGAAGCCAGAGGCTTATTACCGTTCTGAGCGGTATGGCTTCCAAGAAACAGCGCGCTGAAGAATCTCGGAAGATTCTCGATTGGGGTTTCAGGGCCTTTGAAAAACTGAGCCTTTTCAAAGAAGGTGAAGTTATTGGGCAGGCGAATGTTTATGGTGGGTTCAAATCCGGGGTAGATGTGACTGGTGATGGACCAGTAGAAATCTATTTGCCGATTGGGAACCGCGACAAGTTGAAAGCCAGGATCATTTATCAGGGCCCCTTGTTGCCACCGGTGGCAGAAGGCGATCAAGTGGCGACCCTGAAAGTCTGGATTGGGGATGAGCTTAGTCAAGAAACCCCATTGTATGCAGCCGAGACTGTAGAAAAGGGTGGGTTGCAGCGTCAGGCAGTTGATGCCTTAAAGGAATTGTTGTTTGGATGGCTGTAAGGCTACAGCACTGCCTCATGAATTACTTTGCGGAAGACCATTTCCTTGAACGAGCAAACCAAGGGACTTTTTATAACATTTGAAGGCGGGGAGGGCGCTGGTAAAACCAGTCAAATCTCTCGTCTGAAGGACCATTTGATCTCGCTCGGTCATGAGGTGCTGGTGACGCGTGAGCCCGGTGGCACTCCGGGTGCAGAGATTATGCGGCATGTGCTACTAAGTGGCGCTGCAGAGAATTTTGGGGCTGAAATGGAAGCAATCCTGTTTGCCGCAGCCCGCAATGATCACGTCGAACACGTAATACGACCAGCTTTGTTAGATGGAAAAATTGTCCTTTGCGACCGGTTTATCGATTCTACGAGAGTTTATCAGGGCGTCTCAGGAAAAGTGGAAATGGCGTTTCTCAAAAAACTGGAGGATGTTGTGTGCGAAGATGCGTGGCCTGACATCACTCTGCTGCTTGACCTCGATCCAGAAGAAGGCATGAAACGAGCCGCTTCGAGACGCTCAACCGATGAAGCACCGGATCGCTTTGAAAAAGAAGCACTCAAAGAACAGGAAACCAGAAGAAACGGATTTTTGTCGATCGCAGAGGAGGAACAGGGTAGGTTCAAGGTGATCGATGCGTCTGGTGATGTTGACGCGGTTGCAGCCCGCATTTGGACCGAGGTAGCAACTACCTTGAAGGAAAGAGGCCTTGCTGCAGGATGAGTGAAGATCTTTTGGTCGCCGATGCTTTGGATGGCATACCTCATCCATGCGAGACCCAACGTATCATTGGTCATAGCACCGCAATCGCCGCATTTTTGGATCAATATGCATCCGGACGACTTCATCATGCGCATCTGGTGACCGGACCCAAAGGCATTGGCAAGGCCACATTGTGTTTGAGACTGGCCGCGCATCTACTGAAAAATCCGCAAGCAACCACTGCTGCGAAAGCTCTGGAAGATGCCGCGCCGGCTAATCCGGTGGATGCCCAAATTGCTGCCAGATCGCATCCGAATGTTTTGCACATGACCAAGCCTTGGGATGAAAAAGCCAAGAAATTCAAAACTCAGCTGACGGTGGACGAGGTCCGTAAAACCATAACCTTCTTTGGCACTTCGCGTGGTGAAGCGGGTTGGCGTGTAGCAATTGTCGATGCGGCAGATGATATGAACCAGAATGCGGCGAACGCACTTTTGAAGGTTTTAGAAGAGCCACCAAAAGATACGGTGTTTTTTGTTTTGTCTCACGCACCCGCCAAAGTCTTGCCGACCATCAGATCGCGGTGTCAACACATGCCGTTAAAGGCTCTGTCTGATCCAGAATTGCAGGAAGTGTTGAGCCAGCTTGGTGTGACGAGTGGGCTCGCGGACGAAGAAAAAACATTGGTTTCAGGGCTTGCCCAAGGTTCTGTTCGCGATGCGATACTGCTTGTTCAAGAAGATGGGCTTGAACTTTACCAGAGTTTCATAAGTCTGTGTGAGGGTTTGCCAGCCACAGACTGGGGAGCTGTACATGCACTTGCCGACAGGGTGATTGGCAAGGGAAAAGAGGAGCGATATCAACTGCTCATGTCTTTTGCTGAGAAGTTCATGGAAGACAAGGCAAAGGCAACGAACAATGGCCAAACATCGATTTCTGTTCTTGCCCGTTGGGCACAGGTATGGGAAAAGACGCGAAATTCCATTCGCACGTCCGATGCCTATAACCTTGACCGCAAGCAGGTGATCATCAATCTGTTTCAGGACCTTGGTCAAGCATCGCAAGGATAGCGGTTTTTCAAAGGTTGACCTGCCCAATGGCACAAGAGAAGTTTTATCTTACATCCGCAATTGCTTACCCCAATGGCAAACCGCATATCGGTCATGCGTATGAATTTGTGTGTTGTGATGCAATTGCACGTTTCAAACGTCTGGACGGATTTGACACACGGTTCTTGCTTGGCACAGATGTGCACGGCCAGAAAATGCTTCAGACAGCTCGGGACCTTGGCATTACGCCAAAGGAATTGGCTGACCAGAATTCCGATGTTTTTCAGGAAATGACGGATAAACTCAATGTGTCCTACGATCGTTTCATACGCACATCGGATGAAGATCATCATGCTTCCTGTCAGGCCCTTTGGAAAAAGATGGAAGCCAATGGGGACATCTATAAAGACACCTATTCTGGCTGGTATTCGGTACGCGATGAAGCTTACTATGATGAGAGTGAAACAACGCTCGATGAAGAGAATGTTCGTATCGGCCCGCAAGGAACACCGGTCGAATGGGTGGATGAGGAAAGTTATTTCTTCCGGCTATCCGCCTATGAAGACAAATTGTTGGCGTTGTATGAAGAGCAGGGAGATTTCATAGGTCCGAAATCGCGGAAGAACGAGATTGTTTCCTTCGTTAAGGGTGGTCTGAACGACCTTTCCATCTCGCGCACCACATTTGATTGGGGCGTGAAAGTGCCCGGAGATGAAAAGCATGTAATGTATGTGTGGGTCGATGCTTTGACCAACTACATCACGGGTGCCGGATATCCCGATGAAAGCAGCGATCTTTGGAGCTATTGGCCAGCGGGTATTCATATCATCGGCAAGGATATTACGCGTTTCCATGCAGTGTATTGGCCAGCGTTCTTGATGTCTGCCGGTGTCGAGTTGCCACAACGTGTGTTTGGACACGGTTTTCTGCTCAACAAAGGCGAGAAAATGTCCAAGTCGTTAGGGAACGTGGTCGACCCATTCGAAATGGCAGACCTCTACGGCGTTGACCAATTGCGTTTTTTCTTCCTTCGCAATGTCAGGTTTGGGTTTGATGGCTCATACAGTCATGAGGAAATCGTCAACCAGACCAATGCGGATCTTCCAAACAATTTTGGTAATCTGGCGCAGAGATCGCTCTCCATGATTGCAAAGAACTGCGAGGGCAGGGTACCTTCACGCGGTGTAGCGACACCAGAAGACACTGCACTTTTGAACAAGCTATACGCACTTCCCGATGCCTGCCGGAAACATATGGATGACTATGCAATCCATGATTACGTTGATGCTATCTGGCAGGTTCTTACCGACGCGAATGGCTACATCGACAATCAGGCACCCTGGGGATTGAAGAAAACTGATCCGGAACGCATGGGAACGGTTTTGTGGACGATTGCAGAAGTTGTTCGTGTTTGTGCCATTCTCGCTCAACCCGTGATGCCTACATCTTGTAACAGATTACTGGATCTGTTGTCGGTCGAGGAAAACTCAAGAGAATTTTCTAATGCGTCACCAGTAGATGCATTGGTAAGTGGTGTCGAACTGCCCAAGCCAGAAGGTGTGTTCCCCAGATTCGTGGAGCCGAAGTACGAATAACTTGATGTTCCGGAATAATTCCACGATGATCGGGGAATGTGGAAATTAATTCTGGCCGCTTTTGCGGCGATACTAACAGTCTCGATTGCTGCAGCATTCTGGGTGTGGGGTCCAGTTGCCGCCACTCATCCCGCTGTGTTGAATGGTAATTTACCCTCGACAATCCCGCTTCGTGATCTGTATGCCAACCGGGATGCCAGATGGGCGTATTCGCTTTCGCGTGATGGTGAAAAACTCGCCTGGTTGGAAGTTGAATGGTTTAAGCCTGTATTGAAGGTCAAAGACCTGAAGACCGGCAAAACGGCAACTCTCGACATACCCAAGAACAGCGGTCACTGGCGATATTATTGGGCACCAGACCGTCATTCCATGCTGCTGGTATTGGACCGTTCGGGAAAAGAACGATACGAAATTGCGATCAACGACTTTGAGAATGAACAATCTGGTTGGAAATTCTTTGACTTTGGAGAAGCCACAAACAGCTTCATACAATTTGTTCCAAAAACAGTGTCAGATGAAATCATCATTGCGCATAATGGAAAGAACAGCCGGTATTTCGAGTTTTACAAACTAAATTTAAAGTCTCGGGAAACCAACCCGTTGGGGGTGGGGCTGGAAGGTCAACAGATTAGTTACGCTATTGACGATGACGGAAATATATTCGGCCGCACAGTAAAGCCGGACGATCAGGGCAACTGGAGAGTCGAAGCGGGCACCCCACAAACCGGGTGGAGAGAAATTCTTCGCGGGTCCTATGACGACAGTATCGATCTTTTTGGGAAGCTCAACGATGACAATTCGATATATGGCATTTCGAATTTGGGGTTGAACACAAGGAGTCTGGTCAAGATAGATCTAACTTCTGGAGAGCAGGAAGTTGTTTTTTCAGATAGTGATGTTGATGTCGGCTGGGTTCATTTGGACCCGCGCAACAATGATCTTCAAATGATCAAGACGTATAGGGAAATCGTCGAAACCCGTTTCTTTGACGAAGATTTCAAGCGAGATGTGGGGCTGCTTGGGGCAAGCGACACAGCAGAGATACGTGTCCTGTCCAATACATCTGACTACTCAAAATCGATTTACGAGATTTTCGACATTAAGACCGCAGCCAAAACCGTTTTGCTGGATCGCGATAACAATCAAACCAGCGAGTTGACACAATCGATATTTGAACAACACAGAGAGAGTCTACCTGTCGCGGAAGCGGTGTTCATCGAGGCGCGAGATGGTGAAGAAATTCCTGCTTATTTATATCGTTCTCAGGGAATAACTGAAGCCGGGCCCATGGTCATAATTGTTCATGGAGGTCCTATTTCAAGGCATTATGCCAATTCTGATATAAGATTCATCGGAATGCTCGCAAACCGCGGTTACACGGTACTGGATGTGAACTACCGCGGTTCTTGGGGATATGGGCGTAAGTTTGCTGAAATGGCAAAAGGTGAAATTGCCGGGAAGATGAGCTCAGATGTGATCGATGCACGAAACTGGGCGGTAAACGAAGGAATTGCAGATCCGGACGCAATCGGTATTTTCGGCATTAGCTGGGGTGGCTTTGAAGTGATGACCGCACTTACACAAAACTCAGACCTGTTTGCTGCCGGCATTAACATCAACGGTGTGGCGGACTTGTCAACCATGCATCTTGAAGTGCCCAAAACCGTATCATGGGATTTATGGAAAGAGTGGCTGAAGGAATATGGTGCGGACCCTGAAACGTCCGAGGGACAAGCATATCTCAAAGAACGTTCACCCATTCAGCATGCGGAGAAAATGACGACACCACTTCTGGTAGTTCAGGCTGGAAATGATGTGCGGGTGGTTCAAGGGCAGTCTGATCGATTGGTGGCTGAACTCAGAAAGCATGGTGCGCCAGTAGAGTATCAGCTGATTGCCGGAGTAGGGCATTCACCGTTTGGTTGGCCATGGCAAAAAAGGTACCTGCTATATCATGATATTGAGAGATTTTTTGCCAAGCATTTGGGTGGCCGCGCGGGAGGCTTTGACTATGCAATTTTGGGCGCGCATCTTTTGCCAGAGTAGTCTATAGCAAGGCTCATGTTAGTCGATTCACATTGTCATCTCGATTTTCCTGATTTTGCCGAGGAGCTTCCTGATATCGTATCACGAGCTGAGGCAGCTGGTCTTGGGCGGATGGTTACCATTTGTACACGTGTAAGAAAATTTCAGCAGGTTCTTGCGGTTGCGGAAGCACATGAAAATGTCTTTTGCTCCGTCGGTACGCATCCTCACAATGCGCATGAAGAACTTGATGTAACCACAGAAGAATTACTGCAGCTGGCCAATCATCCGAAAGTAGTGGCGATTGGCGAAGCCGGTCTCGATTATTTCTACCAAAAAGATCATGCCGAAGCGCAAGCCATAGGTCTTCGAAATCATATTGCAGCGGCAAGGGAGAGCGGTTTGCCCCTGGTCATCCATAGCCGCGATGCGGACGAAGACATGATGTCCATTCTGACGGAGGAAAGCGGGAAGGGTGCCTTCCCGTTCGTCTTACATTGTTTCTCTTCCGGGCGTGCCTTGGCGGAGAAAGGAATAGAACTCGGCGGCTATGTTTCGTTTTCCGGCATCCTAACCTTCAAGAAGTCTACCGAACTGCGGGATATTGCGGCCGATCTGCCGTGTGACAGGTTGCTGGTTGAAACAGACGCGCCATACCTTGCGCCGCCGCCATATCGTGGCAAACGGAATGAACCCGCTTATGTTGTTGAAACTGCAAATGTACTTGCTGAAACACTGGGCGTTTCTACTGAG
>JASJDO010000153.1 GCA_030065115.1 Rhizobiaceae bacterium
GTTTTTGGTGATGAAATTCTGCGCTGAGTCGATGGCCCGCTTCACACCAACTGTAACAAACACGCAATCTGCGCCCCGGCCATCGGTGATCGCCATAACCTGATCAATCGCATCGCTGTCCGCAGGATTGATGCCGTGCGTTGCACCAAACGATTTAGCGACTTCCAGCTTCTCAGGTTCAAGGTCCATGGCTATGACGGATTTTGCACCTGACAACGCCGCACCCTGAACCGAGTTCAATCCAACGCCACCGCATCCGATGACAATCGCATGCTGCCCGGCTTTAAGGTGCGAGGCATGACGAACTGCGCCGTAGCCCGTGATCACACCACAGGCGAGCAGCGAAGCAACGTCAAACGGCATGTCTTCAGGCACTCTTTGAAGCTGGCTTTGATGAACCACAACATCTTCCGCGAAGCCACCGCAATTCATGGCCTGATGAAGTTCGTTGCCGTCAGGATCAGAAATCGGCTTTGAATGAAGTAATGGAAAATCGCTCTCGCACAACACTTCCATTTGGTCACCGCAATAATGACAATTTGAGCAATGCCGGACCAATGTCACAATCACATGGTCACCAGGCTTGTATTTGCTGACACCAGAACCGACACTTTCCACAATACCGGCTCCTTCATGTCCGTAGACAGCCGGCAATTGACCACCCCAGATTCCATCGATGTAGGAAACGTCAGAATGGCAGATGGCACAGGCCTTCAGGTTCACCCGAACCTCATTATTTGATGGCTCTGCAACCACCACATTTTCAATTGTGAGAGGTGCTCCAAATTCTCGACATACCGCTGCTTTTGTCATGATCCAGGTTCCATAGTCACATAGCCTTTCAAATCAACATCAATGAATAATCTAAACAAAACAATTCTTATTGTTTGAAACCGCCATGTCATATTGTAGGCTAGTCGCTGCTAGGCTGATTTTGTGGACTTACTACCAAGTAAAACACAAGCAATTGGCACGCTGCTGGAGGGGCGGTGGAGGAGTTAGGCAATCCGATGTCCTTTAATGACAAGGAAAAGAAAAGAATTTTGCAGACTCTTGACGCAATTCTCGCGTCAGAAGGCCTTGCAAATTCCAGTCAAATGCAAAATTTTTTGCGCTTCATCGTTACCAAGACGATAGAAGGCGAAGCCGATAGCATTAAAGGTTATACGATCGGTGTTGATGCGCTAGGCAAGCCCGAAACATTTGACCCATCAACCGATCCATCAGTCCGCGTAATGGCAGGAAGACTTCGCCAGGCTATCCAGAATTATTATTACGATGATGCAAAGCCGGATGAGCCAGTAATCCAACTGCCCAAGGGCACGTATGTACCTGAAATCAATTTTAGCGAGCAGCCGCAGAATTCAGTAGATGAGGTGCCGGAAGTTGTTTTGGCGAATATGGAGACTTCCGCGGGGCAAGTCAGAAAACCGTTTTTGATCGCGCTGGCAACCGGATTGGTTGCAATCGCCCTGAGTGTGACCAGTCTCTACCTATACAATTCGGATAAAGCGGTGATCGAAACCGCACTTCCAAAGCCCGCTCAGCTTTTAAGCGAACACTCAAGACTTCCAGTTGTCGGCTATTCATTCGAATATGATAAAAATGGAATGCCACCATGGATTACACCATCGCTTGCAATTTCCAGATCACTCGTCGCGTTTTCGCGTTTTGATGAATACCGAATCGTCCCTCGGCCAGACAACAGTGATGACATCACTTCCGACTATACAATCAATATCTTTTTCTCGAGTTCTCTGCGCAACAATGATCTGGATGCATTTGTGACGCTCTATCGCTCCAGATCAAATGAGATCCTCTGGTCTAATCGATTTTCTTTTGCAGAGCCGGAACCGGGTGGCGACGTTGCCAATCTCAACAGAATCGAAAGCATCGTTTCCAGCATCATGTCACCCTATGGCATTCTTTATGGCGACATCATTAGCAGAGCCGGCCCTCCCCCACGTCTGAACTGTATTCGTCAGATATATGATTACTTCGCCAAGAGTGACCTGCAAAGCTATGCGACCGGGCGGGCATGTGCGAGGCAAGCAGTTGATGCCGGAAATGCGTCCTCTTCCATGCATGCCATGCTTGCGTTCTTGTATGTAGAAGCCCATCGGCGAAAATTTGAAGATTCTGGCGACGATCCTTTAGAGAAAGCGCGTGCATTGGCAACCCGTGCGATCGAACTCAACGAAGCAAATGCCCGGGCCTTCCAGGCACGCTTTGCAGTGGAGAAAACCAGCGGCAATGAAGAGCGCGCAGTAGAAGCTGCGCAAAGGGCTATCGGCCTGAACCCATATGATCGTGACATTTTGGGTGACTATGCTGCGTATCTGACATCCCAAGGATTGCTAGAAGCAGCGCGCGAACCTTTAAGACGAGCAACCGATCTGACGCCGGTGCCACCAGCATGGCTACAATTTTATCAGTATCTGCATGCTGATCTAATAGGCGATTATCAGATCGCCGATGAAGTCATTTCAATCTCAAGCAATACAGAATCTCCTTTGCTGGCCGTCGCTCGAATTCTCGCATTTGAGCGCGGAGGCAAAGAGGCATGGCTGGAATCCGGCGTTACCAGCCTTGAACTGGTGAAGTCTGACTTTCTGGATGATCCTTACGATGCATTTTTGAGACGAGGTTTCTCAAAAACACTTGCAAAAACCCTGTCAGATCGCATTGAAAACGCAAAGGCATCAGATCGTTTTGCCCAAATGCAAAAGAAAACGAAAAGCTAAGATACTGATATCATATTGCTTTTTTTAGGATAACGGCATATAACCGTAAGTAACTTAAAATTTTCTCGAATTTTTCTCATATTGAAACCGTACTTCGCATCGGGGCGATGCGAAGCGCGGCTGTCTGAGACCAATCTGCATAAACCTCGACAACCGCATTACGAGGCCTGTCAAAAAAATGGGGACTGTGGGCCATTAGTTCGACCGATCCTTAAGGGGCTGGATCGGTCGTTCAACTGCGCTGAGGTGTTCTAAACACCCAAAGCAGTGAGGCGTTCAAAATGGGGCATTTTGAACGCCTTTTGCGACAGGGGCTGCCAAAATGACCCCTGTCGCAATCCAAAAAGCTTAAAACTCAAGCACAGTTGCAAAACCAACTTTTGACGGATTTCCTTATCCAACCAATCGCTGGTCACTGAAGCCCGGAATATCGCGAGGGTCCACTGGCACTTCATGGTCCAGGACATATTGAACGAGCGCATCAATGGACCAGCCAGCAAGCAGGTCGCGCGCAGCCAGACCATTGCTTCCGAAAATCAGTTTCAATCCGTATCGGTCAGATGTGATGCTGCGAATGCTTTCGCGCCCTCTTGCCGATCCATCTTCAAACAAGTCGAAATCCACACCTGCGGTAATCAGAAGATGGGTCAAAACCTGGTCAGCAAGTTCAAAGCTGGTCGATTGATGCACAACCTCGCCGGAACGCTTCAAGCGCTTAAGATGCAGCACCACGGACAGAGCTTCAGAATTCAGATCGAATGCTGGAGCGGCTGGTTTTTTCTTGAAGGGAAGAACGTTATTCATTTTGGTCTCCTTTTTCGCAGACTTTGTCTCCCTTCATAGTTGGGGATTTCTCTGCAAAACCGAAGAAATGAGATTTCAAACCTGATCGTGAAAGGGAAAGAATTGGCTCACTTTTCAGCAAATCATGGAAGATTTAGGCAAATCGCCCGGTCTCATTATTTGACAAATGCGCCAAACTTGAGAAAATTCAGTGTCTGACTTTGTACGGTTTTGTTCTGTGGAAAGAACGTATGCGACGCATAAACTGTCACATGATCTAACATGCCCGAAACCTTGGTACTTTGGACAGAAACTTTCCCGTCATCCTCTCCAGGAATGATTGCCGATGACACTGGATCAATCGAAAAATTGCCAGCAACAACGCCAAGCGGATAGTCTACCTTCCCCATCAGCGCTTCAATACCCGCGTCTTTTGTGACCAATTGTTGCCCCGCCGGGCCGTAGAAGGTTTCATAAAACCAGTTTTCTTTCAGGAAATCAGCCACCTCGCTACCACCATTGGGAGATGCCAGTTGAACAACGCGGCCCAGATTATCAGGACGGTATTTGTTCAGCACAATTCTGGTGACAATCCCCCCCATTGAATACCCGACAAAATGCACGGGTTTGGAAGGATCAATCTTCTGACGCAAATCAGTGGCGACCATCGACGCAAGTTGTTCCAGCGGAAACTCGGTCGATGGGTAATCGAGGTTATGAACCGTGAACCCTTTTTGCTCCAGAACCTCTTCAATTTCCTCCATATGCGCAGAGGAGCGAAAGATACCGTGAAGGAGAACGACTTGTTCATTTCGGGCTTGAACATCTGCCTGTGCAGATACACTGGAAAACAAGATCGTGACGAAAAAAAGCAGAATTGGCAAAATCGGTTTCATCCGACTTGTTTGGAAAATGAATGAGGATTTTTCAAGAGCGTATTTCAAGTTTTCATTAAAATACTGGCTTGCACGTATTTAAGCGTAACCGACGCCACACTTAAGCAGCACGACATCAATCGGTAAAACAGCCTTAGCGCTTGATGGCACGAACCCACTTGTCGATCTTGCCAAGAACACCCCAGCTCGCGAGTCCGCCAAATAAACTGTTCAGCAATAGCGGGGTTTTTTCGCCAAACTCCTTCGCATTCTCAGGTGCAGCAGCATCCAGACCGAGCGATTGAAAGACAGCAACAATTGGCGCAACTTGTGGAAAAAGGACTGGCAGAACTGCAGTTCCCAACAGTCCGATAATGCCCAACCCGGTCTTGCGCCCATCGAGCAATTTGCCAATGGTCTGACCCAAGGCGCCATTGACCGGAGTAAGTTCGTCTTCAGCGGTCGTTTTATCTAAAATAACGGCTTCCTCATTTCCCAGAAGGCCAAGCAGGCGCAAAGCGTCGATCATCTCATTACTTTCCGGGGAACCCCCGCTCGTGAGTGCACCTTTCCCGCCCAGAGCCGCCAATGCCAGCTTTAGCAACAATTCATCTTCAGAGTTTCTGTTGTGATTCTCCGACCCCTCCCAGAGGCCATGAGTTTCAATGCCATCCAGAACTGACCCACCTGCGCGGGCATAATCGCTATCACTCATGTTCAAATCCACTTCCTCATATGCAAATTCGCTCGTGCCCGAATAGGCAGCACAGCGTGTGATGATCTGTCTGTGAACCGCTGCGTCCTTGTCTATCTCCGTGTGACCAAGGTCATCTCGCCGGATCTCGTTTGCGCCCTCGACCGACCTATCCCGGATATCACTTGACCGGAAATTGTCCGCCGTAACCCCGTCAGGAACACTGCCGCGAACCGTTGGATCAATGGTTCCCAGATACCGAACCGGCAAGCCTTCCTCGACCAGATCACGCGCCATCCACATTGCGCGGTTTGCACCCAATGAATGCCCAATCGTGGCGATGGGTTGGGTTACGTTACCAGCCCTGAAGTCCTCGATTGCAGCACGCTGTACTCGACGTCTTTCACCAAATCGGTGGACCGAAACATGATGCCCATTGGCAACAAGTTTTGCTGCGAGGTCATCTATCCCGGTTGAATAGGCTGCTCCAAGGAGACCGCGAAAAAGGTAGATCCGCATGTGTCGCTACCTCCGCTTGCTTGCTGCAACCAGTTGCACCCATTTTTCCGCTTTGCCTAGAACGCCCCAGGCAGACAATGCAGAGAAGATCGGAAGCCAAAGGTTGGGTTTTGAACCAGAAGCTTCACCTGCTGATGATTGACCCTGACCCTCTGATGGTGGTTGAACACCTTGAGAAACTTCACCACCGACCGGGACCTCCATTCCGTTCAGTCCCATACCGATCAGTTCGGCAAGCTCCGGATTTAACTCCGGCAGAAGAACCGCTGCCAATAACCCGGCGATACCCAGCCCGGTTTTTCGCCCGTTCAACAGATTACCAATTCCCTCACCAAGAGCAGCATTGACCGGAGTGAGCGGAGGCTTGTCGCCAACCGTTTCTGAGTTGGAGGTTGAAGAACTCTCTCCAGCGTCATCTGCCAATGCAGCTGTTATTGCTTCTTCTGGCAGATTGCCGTGACCGCCCGATCTCCGCGACCGGTCAAGCATCAACATAAGTGCATCTGCCAGCTTTCCTTTGCCGGAACTACGCAACCGGTCGGCGGCAAGCGCGAGCAGCAATGAACGAATTACCGACCTTGAAGAACCATTGTCGTCCATGCCCTGATCGCGGTAAACCGGTTCTGGGTTGGTTACGCCGTCACCGCCAATTCTGGTTGGTGACCGGGTCGGCAGTGAACTGTCCGCCACCAGTGCTTCCAACCCGAATCTACTTCCCGTGACACGTTGCGCTTCTTCAAGGGCAAACAGGAATGTATTCGCATAACCGGCGATTTCATGCGCCCGGTCTTGAACATTCACTGTATATCTCGCCCCTACAAAATCCTGTTTTGAGGAATTCACATAATATCCCAGCCCATGGCCGGTTCCGCTGAAATCGCCAGCAATCATCCCGTCAACGAGGATCTGCAAGGCAATCTCTGTTTCAAGCGCCTTGTCAGGAAACTGAACCAGATCAATGCCAAGCTTTGCAGACTGGGACTTGTAATTTCGGAGCCAGGTTAACTGAACATAGCCTCGACCGTAATAAACGTGGTTGTATGGCCCCGCCGGTCGGCCATACCGTCGACCTCTAACCCTTTCACGGGCCTTCGCATCGGAAGACGCGAAACTCTCCCGAACCGGGCGCATGTTCAGCCCAACCTCGGCAAGGACTGTGGCAAGGACATAAGCGAGTTGATTGGTCGGATGATCTGCATAGTCCTCGACCCAATATCCGACGATTTTGTTCATATTGTCGACTGCAGATTGTGTCAGGCGCCCACCAAAGACCGTGCCACGAACTGCATCGAAGAATTCTTTTGGAAGCCCGTCAGACGAACCGGAATTTGCGCCAGCGGTGATCACAGCAGAACTCGCTGAAGATGGTGTTGAAATCACTCCCCCGACGAAAGAAGGCAAGGATGTATCGCCAGGAACAGCCGCACGCACCACAGGCCATCGATATCCAAGCAAGCGCGATTTTGGATAGGACTTGACGTTTACAGATTCTGTCGAACCTGCGCCTTGATTGCCGCCAAGGACCCTGATCTTGTTGCCGTCTTCGCCTTCATAAAACCCGACGTGACCAAATGCACCGGATTTGCTGCCACGCCAGAACACCACAACACAGCCTTGCTTTGGCTCATCCAGTTCTTCACCGAATTCCAGATAGCTGCGTGCATTCAATTTGCCCGTGCTGGCAAAACCTGACATACGCAAGCAAGCCCCGACAAATGCGGCACACCAAGGTGTTTCATCGTCCTTGACCCAACCATGCCCTGCCAGGCGAAACATCTCGAGAATATCAGGATTATCAACTGAACCTCGTTTCTCCGAGGTCCCAATCAAGCTGTTCGCAACATCGATCCAAGGCGCTGTCATGACATCGTCCTTTCAGTGATCATATGGGCGCCCCTGTATTCACTAGTAAATTCTGAACCAAACGCGCTGTCAAGTTCACATAAAAAAGATGTGACGATCACAATACATTTAACGAGACTCATATGT
>JASJDO010000154.1 GCA_030065115.1 Rhizobiaceae bacterium
CCTTGAACGCCTGACATTTCGGATCCGCAGCATCAAAAAACAAGGCCGCCGATTTCTTGTGGCCCGCCTTGTCAGGTTTCGACTTGGGTCTTTTCTGCGGCTGCGAATCTTGCAGAGGTTGTACGGCAAGTTCAATATGGTCCGACAAACCTGTTGTTGAATGCGAATTTACAGCGCACCCTCCGATCACCAATAGACCGCTAACAAGAAGAACAACACCAGCGCATTTTTTAAAACAGGCACATATTGAGCGCACACTATCGTCGTAAGGAGGCGAGGCAACCTGACCTCTTTGAAGACGCTCGATATAAATGTTCATTTAAACTGGACCCTGCCCGCTTTACGATTCGCTGACAGAATACCGGGCTGACCTTGTACGAACCTTGCAGGAGACCATCACTTAGTCGTCGATTTCGAGACGGAACTGGCGCGATGCGGATAAATATCGCACCAGAGTAGAATCACATCGCGCCTACCAGCCAATACCGTAGTAACCGGTGAATATTGGGGGCTCAGGAAATAGGCGAACCAGATCGACCACTTTTACCTGATGTAGATTCGAAACAACCAGTTGGACAAACCGTTGATTGTTTTGCGAGACCACAACAACATCAGATTCAGCCATCACATCCTCCGGTGTTTCCCGTAGCAATTTTGGCAGGTTGCGGACTGTTTCCTCCAAATGTGGACATGCATTTTTTACATACTCAAATTGGTTCTCAACTCTCGTATTGACGCCAATTGCCGGATCAAAAGCGCAAACCCCGTGGCCAGTCGAAAACAAGGCATCCATCAACTCCAGAACCGGGCTTTCCCGCAGATCATCTGTCCCAGGTTTGAATGCAATTCCAAGGAAACCGACTTTGCGCGCGCCGATCACTCGGATCATGTCAATCGCATCCTGAATCTGTCTGTCATTGGATCTCGCAAGACTTTTGATCAAAGGCACGTCCACGCCAATCTCATTTGCCAGATGTTCCACCGCACGCACTTCCTTGGGCAGGCAGGACCCTCCATAGGCAAAGCCCGGCTTTAGATAATACGGCGAAAGATTAAGCTTCGTATCCTGAACAAAAATTTCCATCACCTTGTGACTGTCGATGCCAATCGGCTTGCAAATTCTACCCACTTCATTGCCAAAACTTACCTTGGTGGCATGCCAAACATTGTCGACATATTTGACCATCTCTGCCACGTCGATCGATGTAATAATAATATTCTCGTCCACCGGCTCATAGATTTTCCGAATAACGTTCGCCGCGCGATCATCGCTTGCACCAATGACGGTTTTAGGCGGCTCGTCAAAGTCTGCAATCGCGGTGCCTTCTCTCAAGAATTCCGGATTGAAACAGACACCGAAATCACTACCCATCCGTTTTCCGGACGCTTTTTCAATCTCGGGAACCATAACTTCCATCGTTGTTGATGGTGGAATGGAACAACGCATGACAACAACATGATAGTCGTCCTTTTTCTGCAACGCTTGGCCTATCGCCTGAGCTGCAGAAACAATATAGCGACAATCACAGCCACCATCTTCGCTCGTTGGCGTTCCAACCGAAACAAAGGTGACATCTGTTTCTGCCACAGCACGTACAACATCGGTTGTAGCTGTAATCAGGCCAGATTCCACACCTTTGGTCAGTAATTCAGAAAGCCGGTTTTCGTGTATCGGTGATACGCCGATGCTGATGGATTCCACCTTTTCCCGATCCAAGTCGACGCCGATCACTTCATGGCCCAGTTCTGCCAAACACGCGGTTGAAACAGCCCCGACATATCCCAATCCAATTACTGAGATGGATGGCTTTTTTTGTGCTTCAATTTGCGGAAACTGAAAGTCTTCGCGGAGAATAGTATTAAAATTTCGCCTCATTAAATCATACCCTTAGTTGCGATATGACCGTTTTAGTTCAGCGTTTGAAATCATCTGATAATGACACGTCACAAGATTTGGGGTGGGGGTTTTTAGACAAAAATTTACGATTAGAAATTGAAGTAGATAAACTCTGTCAGATCATTCAATCGATACACTTGAATCAGGGCGACCAGCGCGACAAGACTTAAAGATAGCCCCCAGCCCCGTGAAGGTCGCCAGCATAACCAATTCAATATGACTTTCGGGTTTCCGACCTCAGAAACCGTCGCAATAACCGGCCTGTAATATCGGGTAAGCTCAATGCTGTTTGGAATTGCAAGAACAATGACAAACAGTATTGTAAGATGTGTCATGATGTTCGCAGCGTCGGGAACGATCTGCTGCCAAGTTTGAAGGCTGTCCGGCGCAAACCCCAACATCGCTTGTACGATCAGAATTGCACCAATGAAAGTCTCTGCCCGGAAAAACACCCAGGCAATAACCACGGCGCAAAAAGTCAAAATCCAACAACCGACATTGTAGATGGCATTAGGCACAAGCTTGCGGATGGTGAACGCAAATACTGATGTACTCCATGCGTGATTCAGGACCAGATAAGCCCCATGCAGGCCGCCCCAGATTACAAAGTTCCAGCCTGCACCATGCCACAATCCACCCAACAGCATAGTGATTATCAAATTGCCGCGCCTGCCCAACAAACCGGATCGATTTCCACCCAGAGGGATATACAAATAATCTCTCAAAAACCGAGAAAGCATGATATGCCAGCGCCTCCAGAAATCAACGATATTGAATGCGCGATAGGGTGAATTGAAATTGATCGGCAAGCGAATGCCAAACATTCTCGCAAGACCGATTGCCATGTCGCAATATCCGGAAAAATCGAAATAGATTTGAAAGGTGTAGGCAAGCGCACCAATCCATGCAGCTTCAAAAGATACAGATTGTCCCTGATCCGCCAATGTAAAAACGGCATTCGCCACTGGTGCAATCCCGTCCGCAAGAACAATCTTCTTGAACAAACCAATGCAAAAAAGCGTTGCACCGATCGCAATGTTAAGCATCCATCGATTTGAAAATGCTGACAACCGGAACTGCGGAATGGTATCCCGCTGCAAGACAATCGGCCCGGCAATCAGTTGCGGGAAAAAGGTCACAAACAAACAATAGCGTTTGAAGTCGCACCCCACCAGATTGCCTTTGAGCGTGTCATGCAAGAAAGATATTTGCTGAAACGTGTAAAAGGAAATTGCCAGCGGCAGGATCAATCCAAGTTCATTCACAGAACTTCCGGTCAGTGCATTGAAATTTCCAACCAGAAAGTCCGCATACTTGAACAATGCAAGAACCCCCAGATTGAAAATCACGCCAAAGCCGAACAACGCCTTGGTAGGAGAAGCTTTCAATCGCAAATGCAGCAGATAATTGAAACCGATGGAGCCAAGAAGAAGAAGCACATAGATGGGCTTCCACCACATATAGAACCCGAGGGATGCAACAATCAGCCACCAGATGATTGCTGTCTCCAAACGCAACCATCGCAGGATCAAGAAGACCCCTAGTACTGGCGGCATGAACAAGTAAATGAATTCAAGCGAATTGAAGAGCATGTTTATCCCCCAATCAGGTCTTCAGATTCTTTCTGTACAATTTCGGACAAGACACGCTTCGACCCTGTGTGGTTCAACCGAGAACCTTGGAGCGCAAGATCTTTCGCCAGGCCCGTATCCTGCACCACGTGAAGACCGTTCAGATAAAGTGCCGCGAGTTCAGCCATGGCTCCGGGATGACCAGCGTCAACTCCTGCCCTGAACCAGGACGGCGCATCGCTTTCACGAAACCCGAATTCCCCTTTCAGATGCAAACGACCGATTGCCGTAAACGCAGCACCATATCCGAGCCGTGAACTTTCCAGAAGCAGTGGATATATATCATCCCGATCAATTTGATCTCGCCGGTGCTGAATGAGAAGGAAAACGAGATCATGCATCGCAATTGCGTCGCCAAGCTTAGCCGCGTGTTGCATGAACCGGACCGCCTTTTCCGGATCCAGTTGTAGAAGATTGCTGTTGTTGTACAGCCTGCCTAGGGAGCGAGCGGCTACGGCATCACCTGATCTGATTTTCCTCTCTATCAAGGGCAAAAAACGGTCCAGATAGGCAGACGCTTTCTGAGGGTTTCCCCTTATATCACCGCTACCCTTTTCAGTCAGTTCAATGAGACGATATGCAGAATTAGCGAAACCTAGTTCGGCAGACTTCTCAAAATTTTCCAGAGCCAAAATGAAATTGGGCTCGACCCCAAGCCCCTTTTTGTAAGCGTTGGCAATTTCCGCGAAAGCTCGGGCGTATCCGGCTTCCGCTGATTTCTGAAAATGCTCAAACGCCAGGCGATGACATCCCTGTCCGCGCGATTTTCTGAGAATTCGCCCGATATCGAAAAGGCTTCCTGCTGACTGGGCCAGTGAAGCGTCTGAACCACGAACCAGCCTCTGAAACCGTTCCTTTTGGTTTTCCGGTATCCGGCAATCAACCGAGCCACCGACAAGGTTCTCAGCGTTTGAAAACCGGACAATCCAATCCATCTCGGTAAGACTGACCTCTCGATCATTTCGAGATACCGTAAGCAGAATGTCATCCAGATTTGTGAGCTCAGATAGGCCAGTTGATCGTTCAGTTGCATTTACTTCAGCGAACCGGGGTTCACCCCCTTCGTCGGACGCAATCAAATCCAACGCAAACGCGCGCAAGTCGAAACCATCGATGCGGCTCATAATTGCGACAATGAAAATCGGCACGAGACAAATCAGTATGCCGAGCGCCTTTCGGGATTTCGATGCTCGTGTTTTCATGAGGCAACACCCCTCCAAACCCTACAATTCCTACCGCTTCCCATCACAAGCTGTTGGCCAGCGGCAGGTTGGCTAAATGTTTGTCCTTCTCCGGTGCAATGAATGAGTTTCCGACGCTTCATAACACGGCTCAAAACCACCGTGTCTGATGAAAGGGCCGCGACGGCCTCTCCAACAATCTGACGCGCTATCAGCGCATTGAAATGGTAAGCGTCGGTGAAATGATCGAGGTCAGCGGTTAACCGGGAAGGGAAATCAAAATCGAGCACCGGTCCCAATCGGGCAAGTCGCTTTCGCAGCATTTCGTCAAGATTGCGATGTCCGTAATCTTCAATCGTTTGCTTCATTTCGGCGATCGTTGGCGGAATAACAAAAAGCAGGTTCTTGCGGTTCGACTTTGCCCATTGTCCAATGTCCTCGATAAACGACCAATAGGTTTCGGAGAATTCAAATCCTCGCCAGTCAGATCTTGCATTGCGGCTGATCTGCCGCGCGAATTTTTGTGGCAGGATACGATTGGTTTCGAGCTGGCTCGTTTCACCCAGCAGATCAAGTAAAGTCCGATTTTCACCGAGGCCAGAAAACGCATCTTTATCTGATGCTTTGGCCTTTGAGACAGCAAATTCGGACAGGTGTCTAACCGCAGAATACTCGGCTTCGGCCACCTTCAAACTGGTCTTGGCAATGGACCAATTGAACAGGTATTTCTCCGGTGCATGGATCAGCGATACTGCCTCCGGGACGCGATTCATGCCCTGTTTGTGATCTTCGTCAAAACTGCGCAGCTGAATACCAATGACGAGGTTCTTAACCGCTGGATCATCTTTGATCAGTTTGAACGTCTCGTAGATTTCAGGAATCGTCCCTCCGCCATAGGCCAGGTTTTTGACTGATGAGAATTCGAAACTGTTCCAGTATTTGTCGCGCAATGCGCGTGCTCGGCTATCACCGAGGACAATGGTCTCAAATTTTCCTGGAACGTATCGGCCCAACTTCCACAATGGGTAGTGTGCTTTTTCAGCGATCTCCGCAATTCTTCCGGATCGGTTCTTCTCAAAAAACAATTCATAAGGATCAACAAAGAAGTTCAACAATGCGGGCAGCACGCCTAGCACAAAGCCTGTAAAAATCAGATAAAGGTATCCGCCTCCACTAGATACAGGGTTTCTATTCTGCATTTTTGAAACTGTCCTCGCTCCGGCTCACAGAATGTTTTCGCAAAACACTCAATCATCAGAGCTCAAGCGTATTCGGATTTCAGGGATGTTTTCTTAAGCCAAACAGCCAGAAACATTATCTAAATCCCTGCCCGGTTTGTTATGGGAAAATTAACACCCAGGGCGATGCTCCGCCGTTCTTTCGGCCCCTACAAAAGGTAAACCTGAAACCATAATTTTTACCCGCGATTTTTCTGATCCGCCGATAAACAAGGAGATTTGATCTCGCCATATAGTCAAACCACCGAAATTCATTCACCCAGATTCCGGGTGAATCCGACATCTGGTGGACACTAATATGCGGCATATCTTCAAAAGAATGAAAGAACACGGTTCTCTGGTGGTCCTAATCGCAACAATGGTTTGTGCGACTCTTACATTTTCGATCGCAGAAGCTAAAAGCCCTTCCACAGGTTCTTCAGATCATTCAACAGAATACAAACACGATACTGCTAAGCTCAATCATGCTCTGGGTATGAACAACATTGCCCGCGCATCAAAGGTGCTGAATGAGTTGGAAGGTTCAACGAACACCGGCCTACTTTTGAAATTGGCCTCGCTCCGCCTCGATCAAAAAAGCCCATTCTTTGATGGTGAAGTTGGCGTTAAGTTGGCCAAGCGAATTCTTGACAGTAAAAACGAAACCAATCACGGAGAAGCGGCGCTTCTGCTTGGGGTACATTTCCACAAACATCCAGGTTTTCACGACCGGACGCAGGCAATCCACTGGTACAGAAAGGCAGCTGATCAAAACATTAATCACGCACATATTGAACTCGGTAAACTCTTACAATCAGTGCCGAACAACGAGAACCTTAAAGCGGCCTTATATCATTATGAGGCAGGTGCGCGATTGGTAACCGCAGCACCACTCTATTCATTCCTCCGAAAAGTTGAGCAACTGACTGCAGAAGGTAGAAACTGCGGGATTGATCCCCTTGAAGTTGCGGGCATACATCTCTCAAGCCTTATCGCCGAAGCCGAAGCCGGAGACAGTGTTGCAGCAAAAGAACTTGGACGCCTATACCTGAGAGGCACAGCCGTCAGCAGAAATCTTTCCGCCGCTACAAAATGGCTTCAGGTTTCAGCCACCACTGGAGACACCGGCGCACTGCGAGACCTGGCAAAAATTCATTTACGATATAACGCAGACCCGCAGGCCCACAAAACGGCAATAAAGTTGCTGAACATCTCCAGCCAAAAAGGAAGTGGGGCAGCATACGCAATGCTCGCGAAGCTGTATCTCGAACAGAATCGCGAGGAGACAGATCAACACGCCTTCGAATTATACAGAAAGGCCATCGACATCGGGTATGACGTGGAATTGCAAGAACTCAAGGAAGTATATGAAGGAGAAGTATTGCTCGGCAAAAACCTTTTTCGCGCTCAGCAGCTGGCTGACCTGATTTATGAGATCTCATCAAAAGCCCGCTCATACGCTTCGCCTGCTCAGTCGACAACCATCGCAAACAGTTCAATTCCACAAGGCGTTGATAGCCTTACGGTAGGTTCCATCACTCCTGAAAATAGCTATTTTGAATTGCCCGGTTACAAGACAGGAAGTTGCGGTTTTCAGAACCACGATCAGTGATTTCCATGGTGCTCATGGCAATGAGAA
>JASJDO010000155.1 GCA_030065115.1 Rhizobiaceae bacterium
CCTGCGCATGAATTTTTTGGTGGCTGACATCAACCGAAATCCGCCCAACGTCGAGTTTCTTGAAATCGGCATACATTCGCAATGTCATGGATGTACATGCGCCTAGAGACGCGCCAAGATAGTCATAAGGAGATGGGCCTGTGTCAAGCCCGCCGACTGATTTCGGTTCATCTGCCAAGAGATGATGCGAACCTGTCTGTATGGTATTTTGAAACTTGCCATTTCCTGTTTCAGAAATCCTGATTGACGCGGCACTATCATTGGCAAATTCAGTTGCTGTATTTGCAAGATATTTCTCGCTCCAGGCCGCTATGATGGCTGCAGCGAAATCGGCATCTTCATCGCTGCTCACCAGGTGATCGGCATTGTCGAGCGACACAAAACTCTTCGGATGTTTTGCTGCAACAAAAATCTTTGTCGCGTTTTCCACTCCTACGGTTTGATCGATCGGGGAGTGCATAACAAGCAATGGCTTTTTTAGGTTAGCCACTTTTTCCAAAACATCATTCGATTTCAAATCATCGAGAAATTGTTTCCCGATTGAAAACTCGCGCCCTGCAAGGCTGACCTTTGCTTCACCCTTGTCAGAAATCTCGTCCAGTTTTGCTCCAAAATTATGAACCACATGCTCTGCCTCTGCAGGTGCGCCAATGGTGACGACTGCTTTTACTTCCGGAATATCACCGGCAACCGACAAAACTGCAGCCCCTCCCAATGAATGACCAATAAGGAGCGTTGGTGCCTTGAAATTTTCCCTAAGATAATTTGCTGCTACAATCAGATCCTCGCGATTGGAGGAGAAATTTGTTGAAGCAAAATCCCCACCACTTTTTCCCAATCCGGTGAAGTCGAAGCGCAAAACTGCAATTCCCCGATTTGACAGTTCAGCGGCTATACGCCGTGTCGCATGAAAATCCTTGGAACAGGTAAAACAGTGAGCAAAGATCGCATAGGCCCTTACAGGCCCTTGGGGCAAATCAAGTCGCGCTGACAGTTTCGCTCCAATACTTCCATCAAAGTCAAGGCGTTGTGTAATCGTCATCTGAGGCTCCGGCATTCTATTGAGCCTCTAAGGTGGTTTAATAGCTCACCACATACAAGTGCATTTGGTCACGTTCACTAGGGTTGTGATCACGACTCCTTGTTGATCATGGCGTCAAGCGCTTCCTGTTCTTCTTTTGATAGAACTGCAGCGGCACCTGCAATCTTCGGGCGTTTGGAGAAGGTTCTGAATGCGAAAATCCCACCCAATAACAGAACAAAGATTGGAAGCCCCCACAAAGCAAGTGTATGAGCCCCGAACCTTGGCTTCAGCAGAACAAACTCGCCATATCGTTCTACCAGAAAGTCAAGGATTTCGTCGTCGGATTTTCCTTCAACCAATTGTTCGCGCACCAACACTCTCAGATCACGCGCGAGCTGCGCATCGGAATCGTCAATGGACTGATTTTGACAAACGAGACAGCGAATATTCACCGACAATTCACGCGCACGTTGCTCAAGGATCGGATTATCCAGCACTTCATCCGGATTGACAGCATGGGCCAGCACAACAGACTGAAAAAAGAAAACTGCAGGTACCAGACACTTTATGATTTTACGCATTTGCGGTCTGCCTTCTCGCCTTGGCTTTTTGTGGCGCACCAACCCGCAACCGTCTGTCACTCAATGAAAGGATACCGCCAAAAGCCATCAGGATGGGGCCAATCCAGACCAACAATACTTGTGATTTCCACCAGGCGCGCAGAACGGTCCTTCCCTCCTGATCGGTGTCCCCTACAGAAACATAGAGTTGAGAAAATCCGTATGTCTTCAATGCTGCCTCTGTCGTCGCACTTCCGTGACCCGTGTAGAACCGTTTAGCAGGGCGCAGCTTAAGTTCCTCAACACCGCCCCTTTGAACCGATACAACTAATTCATCTGCCACGAAATTCTTGCCCTGACGCCGAACATTCCCATCATGAACAAGAGTAAATCCTGAAAGTTCAAGTGCTTCGCCTTTTCTCAGAAGTGCGCCGTCTTCTGTGCTAAATGCGGTTGCTCCAACGATACCCAACACCATCACGCCCAAGCCGAAATGCGCGAATGCAGTACCCCAGGTCGATCGAGGTAAACCAACCAACCTTTTGAAAGCCGTTGATGTGTCAGTTTTCGGAAACCCTGAGCGTTGCCAGATTTCCATGAATGCACCCAACATTACCCAGACAGCGATTCCGACCGCCAAGGATGAAAACACACCGGCACCATCAATGAATGAAAGTGCCAGGACAACCGCAAACAAGGCAGCTCCTGCAATAAAATACAGACGCTGGAGAATGGGAAGAAGATCGCTGCGCTTCCACGCCATCAATGGACCGAGTGGCACAAGCAGCAAAATCGGGATCATCAGAGGCCCGAATGTGAGGTTGAAATAGGGTGGACCAACTGAAATTTTCGAACCATCCACTGCTTCAAGAAAAAGAGGATACAATGTGCCCAGCAACACCGTAGCACAAGATACTGTCATGAACAGGTTGTTGAATACCAATGCCCCTTCACGGGATATTGGCTGGAACAAGCCACCCTGTTGAAGCGTGTTTGCTCTCAATGCAAACAATGTCAATGACCCGCCAATAAAGATCAGCAGGATCACCAAAATGAAGAGGCCACGTGTGGGATCCGTTGCGAAACTGTGAACCGATGTCAACACCCCCGAACGTACAATAAACGTACCAAGAAGTGAAAGCGAGAAGGTCAATAATGCGAGAAGAATGGTCCAGATCTTCAACGCATCACGTTTTTCCATAACGACTGCAGAATGAATGAGCGCAGTCCCAACCAGCCAAGGCATGAACGAAGCATTTTCAACCGGATCCCAGAACCACCAGCCACCCCAACCGAGCTCGTAGTAAGCCCAGTACGAGCCCATTGCGATTCCGGCTGTTAAGAAAACCCATGCAAGCAATGCCCAGGGACGAACATATCTGGCCCAGGCACCATCGATACGACCACTGATCATTGCAGCCATGGCAAATGAGAAGGTCAGCGAAAAGCCAACATACCCAACATACAAAAGCGGAGGATGGATCGCGAGACCGATATCCTGCAGAATCGGATTAAGATCCCTTCCTTCAACCTGTATTTGTTCCATTCTGGTAAACGGATTTGAAGTGAAGATCGTGAAAACGAGAAACGCAACGGTGACCCACCCCTGAACAGCCAAAACATCTGCCTTAAGGCGAGATGGAAGATTGGTTGCAAATGCCGCCAATAACGCAGAGAACAGTGTGAGGATCAATACCCAGAGGAGAATTGAACCCTCGTGGTTACCCCAAACTCCAGTGATTTTGTAAAGCAATGGCTTTTCGGTATGAGAATTTTGCCAAACATTCAGAAGTGAAAAGTCTGAGACAATATAGGCATGCGTCAGGGCGACGAATGAAAGCGAAACGGCAAAAAAACCGAGAACCGCAGTTGTTGTACCGGCAGCCATAAGGCCCGCATCATTTTTACGGGCGCCCCAGAAGGGAATCACGGATTGAACAAGCGACAATGCCAGTGCGAGGATAAGAGCGAAATGACCGATTTCTGCAATCACTGCTGTTCGTCTCCTTTCCAGACATCTTTCTCTTTCAAGACACCTTCAAGTTCTTTTGGAATATAATTTTCATCGTGCTTTGCAAGCACATTGTCTGCGATGAACTTACCATCTGTCTCGAGCTTGCCTTCTGCAATGATACCCTGCCCCTCCCGAAACAGGTCAGGAAGGATTCCGTCAAAACTGATGGGAACGCTGTTTTCTCCATCCGTCACAACAAATGAAATGACTGTTTCGTTCTTTTGCACACTGCCGTCTTCTACAAGCCCCCCGATTCTGAAACGTTCACCAGGTTGGATCTTGTTTCCAATCACCACGTCAGTTGGGTCAAAGAAAAAGACAATTTCATCGCGCAATGCAAACGAGGCCAATCCGATTGCAAGGCCGATCACAGCACCGATTACAGCAATTCCAGCGATCCGCTTTTGCTTTCTCGTCAATTGCTTACTCCTTCACTCTGTTTCAGTGCGCTCTCGATTTGATCCGAGAACTCCTGATCGTTCGGAAACGTATCAATTGCAGACGCAGCTGCTTTTTCCGCGTCTTCCTTGCGCTGTAACACCATATAGGCTCGAACTAGACGTATCCAACCAGTCTTATCTTCCGGTTGTTCTTGCAGTCTTGCGGCCAACCCGTCGACCATGGACCTGATCAGTTCCTGTTGTTCTTCTTGCGGCAAATTAGCAATTTCTCTTGCGGCATCGCCGGAGGGCGCTCCATCTAGTTGAGCAATACGCTGTTTCATAACAGGCAACCACTCTTCGTCCCCATCGGCATCGTCAATCATCGCTTGCCAGATCAACTTTGCCGCAGAAGTGTCATTGCGTTGCAATGCCGCCAAACCAACAAAAAACCGCGCATTGGAATTGGCAGAATTGAGCGCTATTGAGCGCTCGAATACTTTCAACGCCTCAGGGGTCACTTGGCCGCCAGCTTTTGCAACCAAAACCTCCCCAAAAGCGCTTAGCACCTCTGTTGATTCACCGCTGATGCGGATGATATTTCGGAATGCGTTTTCTGCTTTTCCGAAGTCTTGCTGACGCATGTAAACCGGCGCCAGAACCTGCCAGCCTTCCAGATCATCGGGGTTGTTTTCGAGCCGACGCTCAGCCGCCGCAATCAATTGTCCCATTGATTGACCGGCCACCTCAGGCTGTTCAAATCTTGCCAATTCAGATGGCGGAGTGCCAAGACTGAGATAAAGCAACACTGATATCAATGGAATTGAAAACAGTCCCAAAGTCATCCACCAACCACTTGGTGTGGTTGGCGCTACATGACTTGATAGAGATTCATTTTGGGTTTTGAGCAGCTTGCGCGCTTCTTCAGCCTTCGCTGCCTCAGCCATCTCACCATCGAGCCGACCAGCAGCTAAATCACGCTCTATTTCATTCAACCTAGACTGATAGATCGCCAGATCGCTCTCTTCAGCGGTCACAGCGCCACCCAATTTTGCAACCCAAGACCGCCATACCGCAAAAACGGTAAGTGTCAGAATACTCGTTATCGCAATCCAGAAAACCATGACGCCTTCTTATCTTGCGAAACCGCTATTAGGAAGCTGAAAAACCGTTATCAATTGACGCGGGTTTGATCACAGTTTCGTGGGCTACGAAGCGTGTTATGCAAGCGGCGTCCAGGTCCCATCCGGATTTCTGCATGCCGTGCCACTTGCCTGACTTGGCTGGCCGTCAATGTAGATTGTATGCGTGTACCGACGACAATCCTGCGATCCAACCTGGTAAGCTTGTTGAGGAACTACCTGCCCATATGTTGAGCCACTGCCTTGCCAGTTTACAGGCTGCCCGGAACGGCCATTTTCAAGCGCATTATACTCAGCCTGGAGTGCCGCATTTCTGCTTCGTTCATCAAGATTTCGGCCAATATTTCCGCCAATTACACCTCCGGCAAGTGCACCAACAACCGTTGCCAAAGTGCGGCCTCGGCCACCTCCGAATTGATTACCGACCACGCCACCTGCAATAGCGCCAGCCGTTGCACCAATGGTTTCGTTGGACGTGTTACACGCCGCAAGACCAAAACATGCAACAATGACTGCCGCCTTTTGAATATATTGCCTGGATTGCCACATCGCATTTTTCCTTTCGTGCCCCAGCGCGGTTTTCATAATCTTCGAAGGTGTTCAAAATTTGAAGAATTGAGACCTTTTCAAGTTTTAAGCTTTGAACCCGGGCAATGTAACGGTTGCACGCAATCCACCCAATTTAGAACTGTCCAGTTCAAACTTTCCTTCATATTCTTCAACAATGTCTCTAACGATGGAAAGACCAAGACCCCACCCGGTTTTTCCCTCATCCACGCGCCCACCCCTTTTCATGGCATTTTGAATCTGCGTGGGTGTCATTCCGGGCCCATCATCTTCGACGGTCACAATGATGCGTCCATCGATATATTCCGAGCCGATTTCCATTGTTGTTTCTGCATATTTAGCAGCATTTTCAAGCAAATTGCCAAAGACTTCCTGCAAGTCGGGTTCTTCACCGGCAAAATTTACGCCTTGCAATGCTTCCAATTCGAAGCCCATGTCAGTGTTGCGATTGAGTTTGGCAACCACCAGCGCAAGTTTTTCAAGGACCGGGAACACAGGTGTATTTGCAATGGATGTGGACCGCCTTGCTGATATCCGAGCCCGATCCAGATACAGCTGAACCTGCTGGCGCATCGTGTCCGTTTGTTCCTTGAACAAATTTCTTTTCCCAGGAGAAAGAGAGGCGATTTCATTCTGCATGACAGCAAGCGGCGTCTTGAGCGAGTGTGCCAGGTTTCCAACCTGAGTTCGTGCTCTTTCAACAATCACTACGTTGGATTCAATTAGTGCATTGGTTTCATCAATCAGAGGTTGGATTTCGTCGGGGTAATTTCCATCGATCTTTTCAGCATCCCCATTTCTGACAGCCGTTAGCTTTTGAGTAGCCCGTGTCACAGGCTTCAATCCAAGTCGGACAACGAGATATGTTGCTGCAATGATCGAAAATGCCAGTAAACCGAGGATCAAGGCGATCCGTTGAGTAAAAGCAAAAATTTCCTCATCAAGCTCACTTTGGTTCGCTGTGATTTTGAAACTGTAGAGACGATTACCCTCACCCAAAAACACCTGCGCCTCCAGCCCTTGAAGCACCGAGCCATTTTCATCGATCATTCGAAAGTTGCGTTGGAATGTCTCGTCAAACTGTTGACCATCGGTCAGGACTATCGCTCTGTCTGCCAAAGAGAGACTTGCAAGACGTCGTTCCGGTTCACCGATACGCTCAACGGACCAGTACCAACCAGAGTCGAAGAGTTGGTATCTCGAGTCGCCAAGATTTGGCAGGCCCATAAGTTTGCCATCCTCACCAAGCTCAACATTGCCCATTAGGTTGAAAATGTTGGCTGTGAGTATGTCATTTAGCCGTGCCTGCGCATTGTTGCGATATTCTGAAGAAATGAACAAAGCGGCCAATACCACACCCAAAATAGCAGCGCAGGAAGAAAGAAGAAAAAGCCGGGCAGCCAATGTGTCCGGCACCCAGGAACCAATAATTCCGCGCAGGAAAGCCATCAAGAATTTTCACGCAACCTATAGCCAAGGCCACGAACAGTTTCCACGAAATCCGGATCGAGTTTTTTCCGCAAACGACCAACAAACACTTCTATTGTGTTTGAATCCTTGTCGAAATCCTGATCGTAAAGGTGTTCTGTTAATTCAGTTCTCGATATCACTTCCCCGGGGTGATGTAGAAGGTAAGACAGCAACCGCAATTCGTGAGAGGTTAGCTTAACAGGCTTGTCCTGATAGGTAACCTTTGAAGTCCGCGTATCGAACACGATTTCACCGCATGTAAGTTGTGACGAAGCATGTCCGGAGGATCGCCGGATTAACGCTCTCAACCTGGCCAATACTTCTTCGATATGAAAAGGCTTGGCAACGTAATCATCAGCGCCCGCATCC
>JASJDO010000023.1 GCA_030065115.1 Rhizobiaceae bacterium
GGTCGGCATTGCAACTGGCGCAGGAGTAACTGCCGGTGACTTTATCCATACCATTATGGCCGTGGTCGGCATTTCCGCCATTATCGCGGCCTCCGCCACGCTTTTTACCATCGTCAAATATCTGGGTGCCGCCTATCTGGTTTATCTTGGCCTCAAAGCGATCTTGGACAAGAAACCCGTGGATCTTGGGCAGGGATATGTTTCCATAACAGCGTCACAAGCTTTTAAGCAGGCAATTATTGCCGAAGTGTTGAACCCGAAGACGGCGCTGTTCTTCCTGGCGTTTTTACCCCAGTTCGTTGTACCACAGAACGGCCATGTAGTTCTGCAATTGACTATTCTGGGGATTGTTTTTGCGTTGATAGGGTTCTTTAGTACGGTCGTTTATTCTCTGGCGGCGGGTAGCCTTGGCAGTTTTCTTCGTAAAAACCCGACTGTATTGAAATGGCAGGGCACGGTTGTGGGAACGATTTATTGTGCGCTTGGTGTACGTTTGGCTCTGCAGGAACGATAAGCCGGGCTTAACGCTCTTCACCCGGATTCGATCATCAGCTATTCTACGGCGATGGATGCGAGAATCATCAGAACCGTTTTAAGGCGCGGCCATCGTAAAGTATTCTGTGCAGTTTTTGTTTGCACGATGCTTTTGATGTCCGCTTCCTTTGCCCAGCAGGAAGATGATCTTGAGCTTAAGCGCGATCAACGGTTGCAAGAATTGCAGGAGTTGAGGGCCGCCATTACAATCGGGGATCAACGCCGCGCCGAGCTTGCAGATGAAATTTCGCAAATTGACAAAGACCGTGTTTCCATCAACCGATCGATGATCGAAACTTCCAAAAAGGCGCGTGCACTGGAAAAACGAGTGTCACGGTCCTCTCGCCGGCTATCACAATTGCGCGATGAACAGGCCGAAGTTCGCGGGTTTTTGAAAACCAAAGAAGCGCTTTTGTTGGAGATTCTGGCGGCCCTTCAGCGCATGGGTCGTGCTCCGCCACCTGCACTTCTGGTTTCTCCCGACGATGCCCTATCGTCGGTACGCTCGGCCATCCTGCTTGGGTCAGTGGTGCCAGAAGTGCGTTCGGAAACTGAAATTCTGATTGGGCAATTACAGGATCTTGTGCGGATTTCGAATGAAATAACCGAGCGCCGTGATGCCTTGAGAACCGATCTGGCCAGTCTTGCAGATGAGGAAGAACGGTTGAACCTTCTCTTGGTTGAAAAGCAAAATCTTTCCGGCATCGCACAGGCGAAACTAGCAGAAGAACAGGCAAAAGCTGCTGAATTGGCTGCGGAAGCATCTTCGCTCAATGAGTTGATTAGTACTCTCGAAACCCAGGTTGAAAGTGCTCGCAAGGCTGCTGAAGCCTCGCGTTTGGCTGAAATTGAACGACAACAACGAGAGGCCAACAGAACCGAAGCGGCAACGCGCTACCAGAACGAGGAGGCGTTTTCTGACGTTGGTCGAACTGCCCCGGCGCTGGCATTCAGTGCTGCCAGAGGTCTATTACCGCTTCCGGTGAATGGGGATGTGGCGTCCTCATTTGGTGAAGAAGATGAGTTTGGCGAAGACGTGTTGGGCGTCAATCTAGTCTCTCGCGAAAATGCGCGCGTGCTCACGCCGGCTGATGGCTGGATTTTATACGCCGGTCCCTTCAGAACCTATGGCAAACTCTTGATTATCGACGCCGGTAATGGGTATCATATAGTTCTGGCTGGGCTTGAGGAGGTTAATGTGCGCCCGGGGCAGTTCGTAATTGTTGGAGAGCCCATTGGGAAGATGGGAGCAAAACGAATTGCTAACGCGGGTGTTATTGACGTTTCCACAACAAAGCCAATTTTATATGTAGAATTCCGTAAGGATGGAAAACCAATCGATCCCTCACCCTGGTGGGCGGATACCAACATTCAGAGAGTAGCAGATGGTTCGTAAACTAGGACTTTTACTGATAGGCGCCGTCATCGGCGGCGGGGCAGTGCTAGCAGTAAGCAATGGTTTGAACCATTCTACAAGCGCGCAAGCAGCGGGTGTAAGCACATACAAACAACTTAGTATCTTTGGAGATATCTTTGAGCGGGTACGGGCGTCTTATGTGACCGAGCCTGCGGAGGATGAGTTGATCGAGAATGCGATCAACGGCATGCTGACATCTCTTGATCCGCATTCAAGCTATCTTAATCCGAAAGACTTCTCCGACATGCGGGTTCAGACCCGGGGTGAGTTTGGTGGACTCGGCATTGAAGTCACGATGGAAAACGAATTGGTCAAGGTGGTCTCACCGATCGATGAGACCCCTGCCGCGAAAGCCGGCGTTCTTGCCGGGGATCTCATTTCCAAAATCGATGGCGAAAACGTTCGTGGTCTCAGCTTGCAACAAGCGGTTGAGAAAATGCGCGGTGAAGTCAATACACCTATTGTGCTGACAATTTTACGTGAAGGCGCTGACAAACCGCTGGAAATCACAATCATCAGAGATGTGATTCAGGTTCGCTCAGTTCGCTATAGGGTTGAAGATGACGATATTGGCATTGTTGATATCAATGCTTTCAACGAACAGACATTTGACGGTCTGGAAAAGGCAATCAAGAGTATTCGCGATGAAGTCGGAGACGACAAGCTTAAAGGCTTTGTTGTTGATCTTCGTCTTAACCCGGGTGGTCTGCTGGACCAGGCCGTGAGCGTGTCAGATTCCTTCCTCGATCGTGGCCTGATTGTCTCGACCCGGGGGCGGGATGCTGATGAAGGTCGCCGGCACTCTGCGCGACCGGGTGATCTGACAGGTGGGAAGCCTGTAATTGTTCTGATCAATGGTGGCTCGGCCTCCGCGTCAGAAATTGTTGCGGGTGCATTGCAGGATCACAAGCGCGCAACCATCCTCGGAACACGTTCGTTCGGCAAGGGCTCGGTGCAGACGATTATCCCACTGGGTTCCAATGGGGCGCTGCGACTGACAACTGCGCTTTACTACACACCATCTGACCGTTCTATTCAGGGCAAGGGAATTGATCCGGACATCAAGGTCGAGCAACCGCTGCCCGATGAACTCAAAGGCCGTGTTGAAGCGCGTGGCGAATCCAATCTGCGCGGTCACATTGTTGGCAATGAAGAAAATGATGAGGGTTCTGGTTCAATTGCCTATGTTCCACCGGACCCGAAAGACGATGTTCAGCTTTCCTATGCTAAGGATTTGCTCAAAGGCTTGAAGGAGCATGCTGCATTCCCGCCAAATCCTGATGAGGCGGTGCCAAGCCAGAACTGAGTGTTTTGGACAAACCATGCTTGGAATTTTTTGAGGGGAGGCTATGCTTCCCCTTAATGATTCGTGGGGACGGAACACGACTGCGGCATGAAACCAGACAATGAGTTCACAAGACCTCTCAAGAGGATAGATGAGCGCGAAACCCCCAAGCGTGGCAAAGGTACCATGATTACCCTTGCCTTGTGTGCGGTTTGTGCGCTTCCAGTTGTCAATTTTTACGGCGGATTTTCTGGTTTTGGTGATCAGCCTCAGCAGGCAATTGAGATTGTCGAGATTGAAGAAGATAAGCCACAGGTTCCAGCTGTGTCCAACGAAACGACTGCGACCATTCCTGTAGGAAACCATGTTCTGGATCCTGCTAAGGGTGACTTTCAGGAGGTGGAACCGACTGAGACGCTGGTTCCATTGACACCCAAACCATTGCCAACACCAAAGCCACTTCCAAAAGCTGAGCCAATCAAGCGGCAAGAACTGGCGCTGGCGCATCTGCCGGACCCTCAGCTTATTGAGCGAGGCGCTTCTGGCGTGATTCCGAGAAAGTCGCCTGATGGCCTGCGCGCGATGGACCTTTATAGCCGTCAGCCAGATACGGATGGAAATTTCGGTGTGGCCCGAGTCGTTCTGGTCGTTGGTGGCTTGGGGATCAGTCAAACCAGCACCAAACTAGCGATAGAAAAGCTTCCGCCGAATGTTACTCTCGCTTTTGCGCCTTATGGCAATTCATTGAATCGTTGGATGCAAACAGCTCGGAGAGGGGGGCACGAACTGCTTTTGCAAATTCCAATGGAGCCGATTGATTATCCGCAAAACAATCCAGGCCCTCATACACTTCGGGCAGAGGCGGATCTTGAAGAGAATATGGCCAATCTGCATTGGGCCATGAGCCGTATCACAAACTATGTCGGCGTCACCAATTATCTCGGCAACAAATTGATGCAACAACCCGCCGGACTGTCGCCGATATTTGCCGAGATTTCAAAACGTGGGTTGTTGTTTTTCGAAGATGGTACAGTAAAAAATACACTTGGGCCTGGTGTCGCAATCAAGGAATTGGTGCCTTATGCAAAGGCAGATGTCCTGATAGATAATGTTCGTTCGCGTTCTGCAATCGCATCGAAACTCAATGAATTGGCGCAGCAGGCAAAACGCACGGGGCTGGCGATCGGTATGGCCAATGCTTTCCCGGACAGTATTTCAATGATCGCCGAGTTTGCTCGTCGCGCCAAGCAGAATGGGATAGAAATCACTCCGGTCACAGCAGTTGTGAAGGACCCAAGCCGGTGACCACAAAGCTGGTTCGCGAGGAGATGCCCTATCGCCCGTGTGTTGGTGTTGTGGTGTTCAATGGCCGGGGCAAAGTTTGGGCAGGGCGGCGAATTCAAAATGCCGAGACGCCAAGCGACTATCGATGGCAGTTTCCCCAAGGTGGTATCGACAAGGACGAAGAGCCGCTTCCCGCAGCAGAACGCGAGCTGTATGAAGAAACAGGCATGAAATCTGTTTCTCTGCTGGCAGAAGCCAGAGACTGGTTCAACTATGATTTGCCGGATGACATTCTCGGTATTGGTTTGAAGGGCAAGTATCGCGGACAAACACAAAAGTGGTTTGCATTTCGTTTTGATGGCGAAGAACAAGAGATCAATATCACGGAGCCGCCCGATGGATCGCACCCGGAGTTTGATCAATGGCAGTGGCGGGACTTGGCTGAGATGCCGGAACTGATTGTGCCGTTCAAGCGTGATCTTTATGAGAGAATAGTTGCCGAATTCAAGGCTTTTGCGTCCTGATATTCAGGTTGCATCTCTCAATGTCTGCGCTGATGCAAGTCTGTTTTGCCTCAATCGGTTCAAGAATGCCCCAATAAAAAAGATTGTCTGGATCAGAATTATGGTCGGTGCGGGTGCGCTGTCTATGTGGAAGCTCAGGTAAGTTCCCAACAGCATGGTAATGAGATTGATCAGAATCGAGACCATGAGCATGGTGGAAAATTTTCGGGTTACCAGAAAGGCGATTGCACCAGGGGCGATCAACAGGCCAATGGCGAGAATCAACCCGGTTGCAGAAAGCGTTGCCACAACCGTCAGTGACATGGCGGTCAGCAATCCGTAGTGTAACAGGCCAACTTGCAAGCCGGACGTCTTTGCCTGTGCGGGGTCGAAGCTGTGCAAAAGTAGATCCCGCCACTTCAGCACAACCGCTCCTGAAACCAGTAATGAAAGAATGCCGGCGGTCCAGAGATCTTTGGCATCAATGCCCAGCATGTTGCCAAACAGGATATGGTCGAGGTGAGCATTGGTTTCCAACGAGACATATAAGACAATACCCAGCGCGAACATGCCTGAGAAAACCACACCCATTACAGTATCCTGCTTCACTCTGCTATTGTCTGCCAGATATCCGCTGGCAACGGCACAGGCCATTCCTGCCATGAAAGCGCCGATGAGCAATGGAATGCCGAAAACATAGGCCAGAACGATTCCGGGCAGTACTGCATGGCTGATGGCATCACCCATCAATGCCCAGCCTTTCAAGACAAGAAAGCAAGAAAGCAATGCGGTGGGAATCGCGATCAGAATGCATATCAGAAACGCGTTCTGCATGAAGGCAAACTGGAACGGCTGTAGAAGTATCTCAAGCATTACAGAATATCACTCTCTGCCAGTTTCAGTGCTTCGGCGGACTTTTTTCGGGAGGCCAGCAAACCGTGTTTGGGTGCGAACACAAAAGCGAACAGAAAGAATAATGTCTGAAGGCAAACAATAATGCCGCCTGTTGCGCCATCCAGAAAGTAGCTGAGATATGCGCCAACAAAACTTGTTGCGCTGCCAATAATAATTGATGTGATGATCAGGCGCGGGAATCGGTCACACAGGAGATACGCAGTAGCGCCTGGTGTGACAACCATTGCGATCACCAGAAATGCCCCAACCGTTTGCATGGCTGCTACGACTGAAGCTGAGAGTAAGGTGAAAAATATGGCTTTCAGCAATGTTGGATCAAGACCAACCGATCTTGCGTGGTTTTCATCAAAGAAAGTGACCATCAGGTCTTTCCATTTTGCCGTCAAAACGATGAATGCAATTGAGCCAATGAGCACCAGTTGCAGTGTGTCCTCGGGTGTGATTGCCAGAATGTTTCCCATGATGATGGTTTGAACATCAATGGCGACAGGGTTGATTGAGATCATGAAAAGGCCGAGGCCAAAGAACGATGTGAAGATCAGTCCGATCACCACATCAACTTTCAATCCTGAGCGTTCTGATAGGAACAGCATGGATGCCGCTGCAAGCCCGCCTGCAAGAAAGGCCCCAAGCGCAAAAGGTAATCCGAGAATGTAGGCTCCGGCCACACCCGGCACCACTGAATGGGCCAACGCATCACCGATTAGCGACCAGCCCCGGAGCATTAGATAGGCAGACAGAAAGGCGCATACCCCACCAACGAGTGCCGACACCCATATGGCGTTGAACATATAGGTATATGTAAATGGCTCGAGCAGGGTGCTGATCATTCTTTGCCCTTTTTTGCTTTTTCCCGTTGGGTGTATTGCACAAAGGGTCGTTCATCATCGGTAAGAATTGTCACTTCCCGCTCATCATCGTCATCGTGAAGCTCAGCTCCCCCGAGCGTAAACTGACGCAAGACCCCGCCAAAGGCTGCTTCAAGATTCTCGCGGGTGAAGATTTCGGATGTCGGGCCGTGATCGAGCACCGTTCCTTTTACCAGAATGGTGCGGTCGCAGAACTGAGGGACAGAACCGAGATTGTGTGTGGAGACCAACATCACTCGGCCTTCGTCGCGCAGCTCGCTCATGAGTTTGATAATTTGTTCTTCCGTTTGCACATCGACGCCGGTAAATGGCTCATCCAGCAAAATAACCGGACTGTCTTGTGCAAGGGCACGGGCCAGAAATACGCGCTTGCGTTGGCCGCCGGACAGTTCGCCAATCTGGCGTTTGCGAAAGCCCTGCATGTTAACGCGGGTTAATGCCTCTTCAACGGCTTTGTGGTCCTCGGTCCTGGCGCGACGCAGGAAGCCCATATGCCCGTAACGTCCCATCATCACCACATCCTCGACCAGTACCGGAAAGGTCCAGTCAACTTCCTCTGCTTGAGGCACATAGGCAATAAGGTTTTGCGCGAGCGCACTTTTGACTGGCTGGCCCAGAACTGTAATGTCACCTTTGCTGGTGGGAACGAAGCCCATAATGGATTTGAAAAGCGTGGACTTGCCGGCGCCGTTCACTCCCACAAGTGCAGTGATGGTTCCTGTCGGGATTTCAAAACTTGCGTCCCATAAGGCAGTATGACCGTTACGATAGGTAACGGTCACATCATGAGCACAAATTCCAGAAGGGGCGGACATCACAACATGATCAATCTAGTTGGTTGCCGCCAGACCGTTTGCCACGGTTTGTGAGGTCACACGTAAAAGATCAAGGTAGGTTGGAACCGGACCGTCCGGGCCACTGAGTGAATCGACATAAAGTACACCTCCATAGCGGGCGCCCGTCTCTCTAGCGACTTGTTCAGCCGGAGCTGTATTAACAGTGCTCTCACAAAAAACCGCCGGAATGTTGTTTTCACGGACACCATTGATGACGTTGCGCACTTGCTTTGGAGTTCCCACCCTGTCGGCATTCATAGGCCAGAGATACAGTTCCTTTAGCCCAAAATCTTTGGCAAGATAGCTGAAAGCACCTTCGCATGTGGTGAGCCAACGCTGATCTTCAGGAATTTGTTCAATGGAAGCGCGAAGTGGCTGTATGGTCTCGCGAATTTTCTCTTTATAAGCCTTGCCATTTGCCTCGTAAGTTTCAGCGTTTTTTGGGTCTTGCTCAGAAAATGCTTTTACGATGTTGTCAATATAAACGATTGCGTTATCGAGGCCCATCCACGCATGAGGATTGGGTTTGCCCTTGTAAGAACCCTCAGAAATCGCGATTGGGGTAATTCCTTCGGTCAGCGTCGCGGAGGGTACGTCTTTCAGGTTGGACAGGAACTGCTCGAACCAGAGCTCCAGATTCATGCCATTCCATAGAACGAGATCTGCATTACTGGCGCGGACGATGTCTTTCGGTGTTGGCTCGTAGCCATGAATTTCTGCGCCTGGCTTGGTGATTGAAACCACTTCTGCTGCATCTCCTGCGATATTTGAGGCCATGTCTGCAATTACCGTAAAGGTAGTGACCACCTTCATTTTTTCCCCGGCAACAGCGGAGGCAGAAACAAAAAGGGCCAGAATGCTTGCAGCCGTTAGGGAGGTCAGGAATCTACGCATCTGGTGATTTCTCTATTCAACAGTATTCTTTGGAATAATATTGATAATCATTCGCAAAAAGTCAATGAAGCTGCGACTCGTTCTCATTTATTAGATCTTTGGTCGTTTATGAGTTTCCAGAAAAATTTTTGGGTTAGCGTTGGTCTTTGTCCGCTTGCACGATCAACCTCAGACCAATTCGGGCTTTTGAAACAGTACTGAAACAAATCCGCGGTTTTTAGAAATATGACTGAAATCTCGGAGACCTAATTTCCAGCCCAGAATTCCTTCTAACTTTTTTCTGGAGACTACAATGAAAAATCTGATTTTGAGTACAATATTGATTGCAACGTCGCTGTCTTTTGGTGCGTCACATTCATCTGCTGAAGTGAACCAGTGCACCGAGATCACTTCAGTTCCGGCGGTAATAAATGTCCAGGGCGTATACTGTCTGAAGGGAAACCTCACCACCAGCATGACATCTGGCGCGGCAATTCGAATCAATACCAACAATGTAACTATCGAGCTGAATGGATGGAAACTAGGCGGGTCGGCAGCGGGCTTGGCGACAAATGCATCCGGCATTTACGCTGATGATCGAAAAAACATTACTATTCGTAATGGTACTATCCGAGGATTTAGAACAGGGATTGGAATTGATGGCAGCGCTGCAAGTTCCTCGGGCCATTTGATTGAAGATATGCTCGTGAACGGAAATCGTGCTGCCGGGATTCGGGTATCAGGGAACAATAATACCATTCGTAACAATAGAATAACGAACACCGGCCCTTCATCGCTGACTTTATCTGCCACCGGTATCGAAATCAGCAGCGGCAAGAATATTTCGATCTATGGCAATACTGTATCTGGCCTGAATAGCGCATCAGCTGTCGCGGGAATAAAAATGAACTATGTTGCCAATGTTGAAGTGCGTGACAATCGGATTTTTGATTTGCTGAATGGCAATTCGAAAGAAGGAATAACAAGCGGAAACGTACACCGCCTAACCATTCGAAATAACACTGTTACAACTGAGAATGGAGGTTTCAACAGCAGTGGAATTAAGAACCTTGCCAGTAGTCAAGCTGTTGCCTGTGTCGGCAATATTGTAAATGGTTTTGCCAATAATATTGGTGGCTGTCATGCCCTCGTCGGCAATGTAAGTTTCTAGGTTACCAAGATTGCATTGCCTGCATTGGAGATAGTGTAAGTCCCCGGCTACTTCTTGAATCCGCCAAACAGCAGGAAGTATCCCCCGGGTACAAAGAACAGGCTTAGGATTGATGAGAACAACAAGCCGCCAATCATCAGGGTTGCCATGGGTTCAAACAGAGCACCGCCTGTTAGTGCCATGGGAACCAAACCAAGAATGGTTGTCAGCGACGTTAGCAGAATTGGAGTCACGCGTTTCTTCGCGGCCTCCACAACCGCTTCTCTGACGGCTTTTGTTTCGCGCTCAATGTCTATCTGATCGATCAGGACAATTGCATTGTTGATGATAATGCCAGCCAATGAGATCAACCCCAAGATCGCAAAGAAGGATAGTGGTTGTCCGGTGACGATAAGTGCGATCGGAGCACCGATGATGATCAGTGGTATTGTCATGAAGGTCAAGAGCACACGGCGTATGGAGTTGAACTGGAACACAAGAGCCAGCAACATGATGGTTAGGGCGGCCGGCATTCCTCCAAGCAGCAGATTGTTCACGTTTGAGGAATTCTCGGTTTCACCGCCGATGGTGAGGGTGTAGCCAGAACCAAGATCAAGGTTGTCGAGGGTTTGTTGCAGAAGCGCCACTACCTCGTTTGCCGCGAGGGTATCGCTTTTACCGGAAATTTTGATCTGCCGGATCTGGTTTTCACGCCGTAGCTGTGAGTATTCCAGTCTCGGCTCGAAGGTTGCGATCTGGTCGAGAGAAATCAATTGGCCTCCGGCAGCAATCGACATGTTCGCCAAATCTTCAAGACTGTCGCGAAAGCTCTCTCCCGCCCGCACCACAATCGGAATGGATTCCGTTCCCTCACGATAAGTCGAATAGGTTGTCCCCGAAAAAAAGGTGTCCATAATGTTGGAGATATCTTCAGATGTAATGCCCAATTCCCGCACTTTGTCCTGGGCAATGTTGATGACCATCTTGAGAGACTTGTTGCCCCAATCATTCTCATTTTGGATAATACCGGGCACATTTGAAAATGCGACTTCGACCTCTTCAGCCAGTTCCAGAAGTTTTTCTGCGTCGCTTCCAGTAATCTTGATTTCCACGATCCCAGATTCCCCACCTCCCATGGAGAGCCTTTTCACCTTAAAACGTGCGGCAGGGTGGTTCTCAACCAGATAGGAATAGGCCCGATCCGCTCCAGCGATTGCCCCCGCCGGGTCAGCAGTATTGATCAGAATGAATGCACTGGCGGGATTTGTATCTGCAGGATTGAGCGCCAGATAAAATCTGGGTCCACCGTCACCAACAAAAACAGTTGTGTTTTTCACTTCGGGATTTTGTGATTTATCCAAAAGCCAGTTTTCAACAGCTACAGCTTCTTCCTTCGTACGGCCAATGGATGTGCCTTTTGGCATATCGAGATAGACTAAATATTCAGCGCGCTCGGCCAAGGGAAACATCTCTGCTTTCGTGTATGAAAACAACGATGCGGCACCAAAAACCGCGCCATAAGCAAGCAGAATGATGAGCGGACCTAACACAAGACTTTTGTTCACAAGAAAACCATAGGTTTCTACTAAACGGCTTTGCTTCTTTTCGACCACCTCGGTTTTGCGTCTTGTGAACCAAACGCAAAGTGCCGGCAAAATATAGAGCGCAGTCAGCCAGGAGCCTAGCAACATGACGCCGACGACAGCCCCCAATGAAAATGCAAATTCTCCCTCTACGCCGTCGAGGATCAACATCGGTACAAAAGCTGATACCGTGGTAATTGAAGCCACTCCGAGAGGTGTGAAAAACTGGTTTCCTGAAGTGAGTGCGGCTTCGCGAGGATCTTCGCCATTTCGAATTCGCTTTTGAATGTCTTCAACAACAACCAAACCGTTATCGACCAACAGACCAAGAGATATGATCGCAGCGGCGATGGAGATTTGTTGAAGTTCTATCCCTAGGTAAGACATGCCAATCATTGCGAACATGACTGTAAATGGAACGATTGCTGCAATGATCAAGGCCGGGCGTAAGCCAAGGAATACGAGCATCACCAGCACGACGACCATAAACGTTTGCCCAACATTCGAGAGAGCGCTGTTGATGGATGTTGTAACGTTGGTTTCCTGAAAGGTTGAGAATTCATACGAAATACCAATCGGCTGTCCATTCTCAAAACGTTCAACTGAAGTTTCGAGTACGGCACCAATTTTCTGTATGTCTTCGGTATCCGCCATCTCCACGCCGAGGATGATCGCTTGTTGTCCGTTAAAAAGTGTTGGCTTGTTTTGTGGTTCCTCATAACCTCTGCGCACCGTCATCAGATCGCGCAGCCGTACAAAGCCGGAAAGGCCTTCCACCTTTGTCAGAATGTTGCCGATTTCCTCAACGGATCCAAGATCGCCATTGGCCTCCAGGATAAGGGTTGTTCCAGCTGCATCGAGCTCTCCTGCGGGCAAGATCACATTTTGGTTTTGTAAATCTTGGAGCACTTGTGGTAATTGCACGCCGGTTGCAGCGAGCTTGCGTGAGTCAATTTCCAGCCAGATGCGCTCTTCCTGATCTCCAAAGAGTGAGACCTTTGATACGCCTGAAATCGTGTATAAATTCGTCCGGAGTTGATCTGCGGATTTCTTCAGTTCGGCATAGGAGAAGCCTTCGCCCGTGACTGCAATTGTTGCGATAGAGACGTCACCATAATTGGTATTTACGAACGGACCGCTTGTACCATCCGGCAGTTCTTGTTTGACTTCATCCATGCGATTTCGAATATCCTGGAAAACGGACTCAAGTGAAGCCTTTGGCACGTTGTCATAGACCTCTGCTGTGATCTGTGTCCTGCCCGTTGTTACCAATGCCTTGATATCCTCAACTTCTCCGATTTCACGGAGTTTGCGCTCAATCGGTACGACGATCAGATCCTCCATACGGTCGGGCGCCATCCCCGGGAATTGTGCTGTCACAATCGCACTTCGGATTGTAATTGCCGGGTTTTCGCGCTTTGGAATGCCGACATAGACCAACAGCCCTTGAAGGATTAGGCCCACCATTACAATGAGTGTAAGTCGCGATTTGTTAAGGCCTAATGGCGTTAGAAAATTCATGATCAGGCCCTTAATCAGCGTCTGTCAGGAGTTTCACTTTTTGCCCTTCGCGAAGAAACGAAACACCGGCTGATGCTACCCGTTCGCCGAGTTTCAGACCGTCGATAATGATGATTGCGTTTTCTCTCACACCTGCCACAACCACATCCCGTCGACTGACTGTGCTGTTATCCGGATTGAAAACAAACACCTGGGTTCTACCCGGATCACTTGGATTTTTCGGCGGTTCAAGTTTGCCATCGAACGGCAGAACCGAAAGCGGCAGCGTAAAGCCTTCTCCGGAGGGAACTGTAAACTCGATTGAAATTTCTACTGCCATGCCAGCTTTGATGGACGGGTCAATTTCATCAAGTTTGACGACTACAGGGAATGACGAAACAGTATCTGCCCGTGCGCCCAATTCACTGATGTGACCGTCTAGAGCAATTTCAGGATTATCTGCCAGCCGCACGCGCACTTTCTTCCCGACAGTCAGACGATTCACAATGTCAAAGCTTACAGAGAAGCTCGATTCAAATGCATCGATTGCGTAGATGGTGGCGATTGCTGCACCGACACCCACATTCGCAAAAGACTGAACTTCCACTGAGTTAATGATGCCGTCAAAGGGGGCGACCAGTTTGGCTTTCCCGAGATTTTCGTTGGCCGTTTCGAGATTGCGTTCTGCCTGCACTACGCGTGCGGCGCTGGTTTCCGCATCGGTACGCGCTTTGTCTGCAACCGAATCGGAAACAATCCCTTTCTTGCGCAGCTCCTCTTTGCGCTTGGCATCCTCTGCCGCGTTTTTTGCAAGAGATTTGCTTTCTTGTAGTGCCGCCTCAGCGGTTTCAACCTGTAATTCAAGGGAGCGCGTATCGATCTCGGCGATCACGTCGCCTTCCTTAACGCGCTGTCCAACATCCAGATTTATTTCCTGAAGGCGTCCACCGATCTCGAAAGAAAGAGAGGAAATAGACCCCGGTTGGAGGACGCTGGGATATCGCCTGATCGTTGTTTGCTCTGTTTCTTCGATCAGGACAGTTTTGAGGCCACGAACCGGTGCTTCTGCTGCTGTATCTGAGCTGTCATCTTGACAGGCAGTAAGTGCAACGCAAAAACTAAGTAGGAAGAATAAACGACGCATGTTTTTCTCTATCGGCTAGCGGCGCAAAAGCGCTATGAATGAATGCAGGCTTTTCCATTACTGCACAGGAACGAATAAAATGGTAGCTCAAATTCTGTGGGGCAGTTTGGTTCTCGGGCTGTGCACATTGGTACATTTGTTCATTGTTATCGGGTGGGTTCAGGTGCTGAGAAGAAGTACTCTCTCGCGTGCTGGATCTGCCAAACTGGTAAAGCAATTCATGGTCGTTGGTATCACACTCGCAGCGATCATCTTTGCCCATACTGTTCAAGTGTGGATTTGGGCGGGCGCGCTTGTCGGTCTAGGCGCATTGCAGTCATTTCCTGATGCACTCTATTTCGCACTCGTTACGTATACCACGGTTGGTTATGGTGATTTGACCATCGGCCCTGACTTCAGAATTTTTGGTGCCATGGCGGCAGTAACAGGCATGCTTGGCTTCGGAATCAGTACCGCATTTCTGGTTGGGTTGTTAGGCAGGCTATTTCCCAATCACCTTAAGTGAGGATCAACAGTTATCGTTTTTGGTTTACTCAGCAGCGTAGTTTCTGCCCCTGAATTTCTCCTTGATGTGACCAAGCAGGTTTGAGGCAGATTCCAGAATGTTGGTGCCGGGGCCGTAGATTTCTGTCACGCCGGCTTCTTTCAGGAATTCATAGTCTTGTGCGGGGATAACGCCACCGCAGATGACAATCTTGTCTGCTGCGTTCCGTTTGGCAAGCTCTTCCAACAGCATCGGAGCCAGTGTCTTGTGGCCGGCCGCATGAGAAGAAATACCGACCACATCCACATCTTCTGCAACCGCCATATCTGCTGCTTCGTCTGGCGTCTGGAACAAAGGGCCGACGACGACATCAAAGCCCATGTCTTCAAAGGCAGTGGCGATGACTTTCGCCCCGCGATCATGACCATCCTGACCCATTTTGACTACCATCAAGCGAGGCTTTCGGCCAAGTGTGGTTTCCATTTCCGTGATGTCCGACTTGAGTTTTTTCCAGTCTTCATCCCCTTCAAAGCCCGCTTCATAGACATCTGAGATGAGGTGTGTCTCAGCTGTATGACGACCCCAGGCTTTTTCCATCGCGTCAGAAATTTCACCGACTGAAGCGCGTGCGCGTGCGGCTTCCACAGCAGCATCCAGTATATTGCCTTCACCCGTTGTTGCGACACGGGTGAGTTCCGTTAATGCAGCATCGCATGCAGCCTGATCGCGTGTCTTTTTCATGCGGGTAAGGCGGGCGATCTGTGCTTCACGGACCTTGTCATTGTCGACTTCAAGAATATCAACCGGGTCCTGATGGGCAAGGCGGAATTTGTTCACGCCGACGATCACTTCTTCTCCGCGGTCAATACGGGCCTGTTTAGCAGCAGCAGACTCCTCAATCCGAGCCTTTGGAAGTCCGGCTTCAACGGCTTTGGTCATGCCGCCAGCAGCTTCTACTTCCTCGATCAATTTCCAGGCTTCTTTCGCCAGCTGATCGGTCAAGCTTTCGACGTAGTAGGACCCCGCTAGTGGGTCGACCACATTCGTAACGCCTGTCTCATGTTGCAAAATGAGCTGAGTATTGCGGGCTATGCGTGCTGACGTTTCGGTTGGCAGAGCAATCGCTTCATCAAATGAGTTTGTGTGCAGGGATTGCGTGCCGCCCAATACGGCAGACATGGCCTCAAAGGCCGTGCGCACCACATTGTTGTAAGGATCCTGCTCCTGCAACGAAACGCCGGATGTCTGGCAATGGGTGCGCAGCATTTTCGATTTTGGGTTTTTGGGCTCAAACTCACTCATGATGCGCGACCACAAGAGCCTTGCGGCACGAAGCTTTGCGGCTTCCATGAAGAAGTTCATGCCAATGCAGAAGAAGAAAGACAGGCGTCCGGCGAATGCGTCTACGTCCATGCCTTTTGCAAGGGCTGCACGGACATATTCGCGACCGTCAGCCAGCGTATAGGCAAGCTCTTGCACAAGGTTCGCGCCAGCTTCCTGCATATGGTAGCCGGAGATGGAGATTGAGTTAAACTTCGGCATTTCGTTCGCCGTATACTCAATAATGTCCGCCACTATCCGCATCGAAGGTTCAGGTGGATAGATGTAAGTGTTGCGTACCATAAACTCTTTCAGAATGTCGTTCTGAATGGTGCCGGAGAGTTTCGCACGTTCCACGCCCTGTTCTTCACCTGCTACGATAAAAGAGGCGAGCACTGGAATCACAGCCCCGTTCATGGTCATCGAGACAGACATTTCGTCAAGCGGAATGCCATCGAAGAGAATTTTCATGTCCTCAACGGAGTCAATCGCAACACCTGCCTTACCCACGTCACCGACAACACGCGGATGATCGGAATCATAGCCCCGATGGGTGGCCAAGTCGAAAGCAACGGAGAGCCCCTTCTGTCCGGCTGCAAGGTTCTTGCGGTAAAAGGCGTTTGATTCTTCTGCCGTTGAAAAGCCTGCATACTGACGGATGGTCCATGGGCGACCGGCATACATGGTGGCTTTTGGACCGCGCAGAAATGGCTCAAACCCGGGCAGATTGTCTGCATGCTCAATTCCGGCGACATCTGCCGCGGTATAAAGCGGTTGGACCGGAATGCCTTCAGGCGTTTGCCACACCAGAGCCTCAGGATCGCCGCCCTTCATCTCTTTGGAGGCAAGATCAAGCCAGTCGCGTTTTGTGGGTTTGTCAGTCATTACCCAAACTCCATGATCACATCATCCAGCGCAAGGCTATCGCCCGCTGCCGCGTTGATTCTGGTAACGGTGCATTTCTTTTCTGCGCGCAGAATGTTTTCCATTTTCATCGCCTCGACGGTTGCAAGCGGTTGACCTTCTTGTACTTCGTCGCCTTCTGACACAGCGATCGAGACAACCAGCCCAGGCATTGGGCAGAGCAGCAGGTTGGATGTATCCGGCGCGATTTTCTCCGGCATCATCGCAAGGAATTCTGCTTGTCTTGCGGTGAGCATTTTCACGTCCATGTCCGCGCCGCGCCAGCGAATGCGGAACCCCGTGTTTGTGGCATCCACCTTCAAGCTTAGGACTTCATCATCAACCGATACATAAGCGAGACTATCGCCCGGACGCCATTCGGTTTCTACTTCGAATGTTGTGCCACCCAAGGTGATGCTGGCTCCTGCATTGCGTAAATTAGATAACGCCAATGGCATATGGGTTTTGTCGATCACTGCCACCCATTCCGTACCCACTTTGCGGGTATGATTCTGAAGTGCGCCGGTGAGGCGGGTGCGACGCAGTTCGGAAATCATGTTGAGAACAGATGCCGCCGCCGCAACTTTGCTTCGAGCCGCTTCATCAATGGTTACGCCTTCAAAACCATCCGGGTATTCTTCTGCGATAAATGCTGTTGTCATGTCGCCGGAACAGAATTTTTCATGATCCATGACTGCGGAGAGGAAGGGCAGGTTGTGGCCGATGCCTTCAACTTCAAAACTGTCCAATGCTTCGCGCATAGCGTGAATTGCCTGAGCGCGGTCAGCACCCCAGGTGCAGAGCTTTGCAATCATCGGGTCGTAGAACATGGAAATCTCGCCGCCATCAAAGACGCCCGTATCATTGCGGATGATGGTCTTGTCTTCGCGCTCACCTTCCGCTGGCGGGTTATAGCGGGTGAGACGGCCAATCGAAGGCAGGAAGTAGCGATAGGGGTCTTCGGCGTAAAGGCGCGATTCTATCGCCCAACCATTGAGCTTGATGTCTTCCTGGCTGATCGTGAGTTTCTCGCCATTGGCGACGCGGATCATCTGCTCAACCAGATCTATGCCGGTGATGAGTTCGGTAACCGGGTGCTCCACCTGAAGGCGAGTGTTCATTTCCAGAAAGTAGAAATTCTTGTCGCCATCGACTATGAACTCGACTGTACCTGCAGAGCAATAATCAACGGCCTTGGCGAGCGCTACTGCCTCTTCGCCCATTGCCTTGCGCGTTTTCTCATCAAGAAACGGCGAGGGTGCTTCCTCAATCACCTTCTGGTTGCGGCGCTGGATCGAGCATTCGCGTTCGCCCAGATAGATGCAATTGCCATGCTTGTCGCCAAGAACCTGAATTTCGATATGGCGTGGTTGGGTGACAAATTTCTCGATGAAAATCCGGTCATCGCCGAAAGAGTTTTTAGCTTCGTTCTTGGAAGACTGAAATCCTTCGCGGGCATCGTCATCATTCCAGGCAATGCGCATGCCTTTGCCGCCGCCGCCAGCAGACGCTTTAATCATCACGGGATAGCCGATCTCTTTTGAGATTTTTATGGCTTCGTCTGCATCTTCAATCAGGCCCATGTGGCCGGGCACGGTAGAAACGCCTGCTTCTTGAGCGAGCTTTTTGGAGGTGATTTTGTCGCCCATGGCTTCAATCGCACCAACCGGCGGGCCGATGAAGGCAATGTTTGCTTTTTCAAGTGCTTCGGCAAATTTTGGGTTTTCAGAAAGGAAGCCGTAACCGGGGTGCACAGCTTCTGCACCGCTTTCCTTGATGGCGGCCAGAATTTTGTCGATCACGATGTAGGATTCAGCAGCAGGCGGTGGGCCGATATGAATGGCTTCGTCCGCCATTTTCACATGCAATGCATCGCGATCAGCATCTGAGTATACAGCGACGGTGGCAATGCCCATTTTTTTTGCGGTCTTGATCACGCGGCAGGCGATTTCGCCCCGGTTCGCTATCAGAATTTTTTTGAACATTATTCGGTCTTTTCTTTTTGTTCGTCGCTATTGAGCACTTCCGGTGCCAGTTCTTCGAGCCGTGTCCGGTGTTTAGCTTCAAGCTCTGTATTCCCCATCGCACTGGCTGCTCGCATCATTCCGATATGCGCCGGGACATAATCCGGGTTGATGGAGAGTGACGCCTGAAACCAGAAGCGTGCGCGTTCAGGCAGTTTGCGTTCTTCCAAAACACGGCCGCGGTCTGCGAGGAAGCGTGGATTTTCTCTCAAGCCTTTGAACGCTTCTTCAAACCACCGCACCACAGCGTCGGTTTCATCCCCTCGCACATGGGTGGCAACGCCGTAGCCCCAAAATATGTCGGGCAGATCAGGATTGATCAGCCAGGCCTGGTTAAACCGGCGGATCGCCTCGTTGGGCTTTCCCTTGCCGATTTGTTCCCAACCCAGTTGCACAACGCCAATTGCAGCGGCTTGCTTGTCTCCATTGGTGAGCGCCAAGACTTGCTTGATGAATTTGTCGTCGTTCTCAATGTCAGCTGCCGATTTCTCGATGCCTTCCCACATGGGGGTGGGTTTGGACTCGAATTGGGCGTGAGCTGGAGTGCATATAGCAAGTGACAGGAGAATTGTTATCACCTTAGCAAGGTGAGAATTTTTGCATGGTAACAAATCATAATTCCCTTACTAGGGTTTGAAACTCGTTGAACAGTTTTGAGTTTTTGTCTTGTCGATCCTTTATGTAGGCAGAAAACTTTCTGCTGTTCTTTCTCATCGAAGTTGCCATCATTCTCTCAATGATGCCCCTATCAAAGGTATCGGTGTGGACACCAATAGCCAACCGTTCCATTTCGTTGAGATAAATTTTTATATTTTCCATATCATCATGTGCCATTGTCTCAAAAGGGATGATCTCATTCGTGGGAAACTTGCGATTAAGTGTTGCTATGGCTTTCTTGTATTTTGCACTAACGCTTTCAATAAACTGAAATGTAGCCTCTCTTTTTCGTCTTTCATGGTCTTCGATCGCCTCTTTTAATTGAGATTTTTGGTTCGTCCTATGTAGGATTATTGCTACAACTAATTCCAGAACAACCAACAGTAGAAGGCCTATTTGGATCATGTCTGCTGTTGTGAGTATCGTTGCGTTTTGAGTGTTGATCGGCATTCATTCGCTCCTCACAACGGAATGTTATCGTGTTTTTTCCAAGGATTTTGCAAATCCTTGTTGCGGAGGGAAGCAAAGGCGCGGGCGACGCGTTTACGTGTGTTGCGCGGGTAGATCACATCATCGATGAAGCCCATTTCCGCTGCCACAAACGGATTGGCAAACCGGTCTTCATATTCTTTGGTTCGGGCAGCTATTTTGTCTGGATCATCGAGTTCTGAGCGATAGAGAATTTCAGCGGCACCCTTCGCACCCATCACGGCAATCTCGGCTGACGGCCAGGCGTAGTTAACGTCACCGCGCAGGTGTTTGGAGGCCATCACGTCGTAAGCGCCGCCATAGGCTTTACGGGTAATCAACGTCACTTTCGGCACGGTTGCCTCGCCATAGGCAAAGAGCAGTTTCGCGCCGTGTTTGATCACACCGCCATACTCTTGCGCCGTGCCGGGAAGGAAGCCTGGCACATCCACAAGCGTCAGGATCGGGATGTTGAAGCAATCACAGAAGCGGACGAAACGTGCAGCCTTGCGGGACGCATTGATATCCAAAACACCGGCAAGGACCAATGGTTGGTTTGCGACTACGCCCACGGTTGAACCTTCCATGCGAATGAAGCCGGTCACGATGTTGGCTGCGAAGTCCGGCTGCGTTTCAAAGAAATCACCTTCGTCCGCGATCTTGTAAACCAGCTCCTTGATGTCATAGGGCTGGTTTGGATTGTCCGGGATCAGCGTATCGAGCGATGGGTCCGGCTTCTCTACCGGGGTAAAGAACGGACGGGTCGGGGGCTTCTCGCGATTGTTCAGCGGGAGGAAGTCGATGAAACGACGAAGAGCCGCGAGCGCTTCGACGTCATTATCAAATGCATCATCGGCCACAGAACTTTTCTTGGTGTGGGTTGAAGCGCCACCAAGTTCTTCGTGCGTTACGATTTCGTTGGTAACCGTTTTCACCACATCAGGGCCAGTGACGTACATGTAAGACGTATCCCGCACCATGAAGATGAAGTCAGTCATGGCAGGCGAATAGACCGCACCACCTGCGCATGGCCCCATAATCATGGAGATTTGCGGCACGACACCGCTGGCAAGCGTGTTCTTCTGGAAGATATCCGCATATCCGCCCAGGGAGGCAACGCCTTCCTGAATGCGCGCGCCACCTGAATCGTTCATGCCAATGACCGGCGCGCCATTGCGCATTGCCATGTCCATGATCTTCAGAATTTTGTTGGCATTGGTCTCAGACAGAGAGCCGCCGAAGACGGTGAAATCCTGACTATAGACATACACCATACGGCCGTTGACGGTTCCCCAACCGGTAATGACGCCATCGCCCGGCATTTTGGTTTTTTCCATGCCAAACTCAGTGCAGCGATGGGAAACGAACATGTCGTATTCTTCGAAACTGTTTTCATCCAGCAAAAGCTCGATGCGTTCGCGCGCGGTCAGTTTGCCTTTCGCGTGTTGTGCATCGATGCGGCGCTGACCTCCGCCCTGACGGGCCTGTTCGCGGCGAGCTTCGAGTTCGTTGAGTACGTCAGTCATCTATTTCCCTTTCGGCGGGATTACTTGTTCTTGAAATTTGGCGTGCGCTTCTCTGCAAAGGCTGCCATGCCTTCAGTCTGATCTTCAGTCGCAAAGAGCGAGTAGAAAGTTCGGCGCTCAAACCGGAGACCCTCATTAAGTGTTGTTTCAAAGGCTCGGTTGATTTGCTCTTTTGCGATCATCACAGATGGCGTTGAGAAGCCTGCGATTTCATTTGCCGTTTTCATTGCTTCTTCCATCAGATCATCCGCCGGGATGATGCGTGCAACAAGGCCAGCGCGTTCTGCTTCTTCAGCATCCATCATGCGGCCTGTCAGGATCAGGTCCATTGCCTTGGCCTTGCCGACGGCTTTAGTGAGACGTTGTGAGCCGCCCCAGCCGGGTGTCACACCCAGCTTGATTTCCGGCTGACCAAATTTCGCCTTGTCAGAAGTCAAAATGATGTCGCACATCATGGCAAGTTCGCAGCCACCACCAAGTGCAAAACCGTTTACCGCAGCAATGATTGGCGTGCGTGTATTGGCGAAGCCTTCCCACTCTGACTGTTTGTCGGCCAGATACATGTCCATGTAGGACTTGGTGTGCATTTCCTTGATATCGGCACCTGCGATAAATGCTTTGCCGGCTCCCGTGATGACAATGCATCCAATTTCCGGATCATCGTCAAAAGCTTTTGTTTTTGAGATAATACCGTCCATGACTTCGGCATTTACAGCATTCAAAGCGTCGGGCCGGTTGATGGTAATCAGACCGACATTGCCCTGTTTTTCTGAAAGTACGAGATCGGTCATGAATTATCCTCTTTGCTTTGAGTCAAGCCACGTAATGATGCCGGAGAAATCTAGATCTTCTGGCACTTCCTGGGCAAACTGTTTGTAGAGTTCAAGCGCCTGATATCCGAGCGGGGTCGCCTGACCGGCAACTTCCGCGGCCTGTTGCGCGAGACCTGCATCCTTGATCATCAGGCTGGTGGCAAAGCCCGGTTTGAAATCATTGTCTGCCGGAGACTGTGGCCCGATACCCGGCATGGGGCAATAATTGTTGAGCGACCAGCAGAAGCCGGAAGATGTGGACATCACATCAAACATGGCCTGGTCTTCAAGGCCGAGTTTGCGGCCTAAAGATAGGGCTTCACCAAGGCCGGTCATCGTTACCGCCAGCAACATGTTGTTGCAGATTTTGGCAGCTTGTCCTGCTCCGGCATCGCCACAAGGGACCTGGCGTCCACCCATGATATCGAGAAACGGTTCAGCACGTTTTTGGTTTTCTTTTGATCCGCCAATCATGAAAGTGAGGGTGCCAGCTGCTGCGCCGGTGATGCCACCAGATACCGGGCAATCGATCATGCCCAATCCGGCTGCGCTCGCAAGCCCATGTGCCTGTTTGGCGCTATCAACATCAACGGTTGAACAGTCAATCAACAAAGCGCCTTTTTCGCATGCCGAGATGATCTCATTTAGGACAAAGAGAACGATGGCGCCATTTGGCAGCATGGTGATCACTGCCTCGGCCCCGCCAACTGCATCGCGCGCTTCTGCACAGGTGATGATACCTGCTTCCTTGGCTGATTGAAGTGTTTCAGGGACCGTGTCAAACCCCAATACTTCATGCCCGGCTTTGACCAGGTTGCTTGCCATCGGCAGGCCCATATTACCCAGTCCGATAAATCCGATTGTGGCCATTTTCTCCTCCTGGCTGAGTTTAGAATGTCAACTCGTCATTCCCCAGCGGTTCTAACATGCCTGAAATTTGGTTTTCTTCCAATCCTTCCAAGGTCGAAGGGTTCCAGTTTGGTTTCCTGTCCTTGTCGATAATCTGTGCGCGGATGCCTTCAATAAAATCACCATGCGACATGGAGCGGTAGGTGAAACGGTATTCGAGTGCGAGGATATCTTCGATTGTTTTCAAGTCTCGAGATTGGCGCACAATTTCAACGGCGCAGGCAACTGACAGTGGACAATTGCGTCGCATCAATTTTGCTGCGTTTGTTTCCCATTCTCCATCGGTAGCTTCCAGCCGCGAGATGATTTCTGCGGCTGAACCCTTCGCGAAGTATGAGTTGATTGCTTCCAGCTCATTAGTCAGCGAACCAGTTTCAGGCTCTTTTGCAAAACTATCCAGTACCGAAAGGTCCCCTGTTTCTTCAAGCGCGTTTATGAGCGCGCGCAGGTTTTCAGCTGGTACAAACAGATCACCGATACCAGCAAAGAGACAGTCGGCTGCTTTCAGTCTTGCTCCAGTCGTTCCAAGATATTCGCCGATATGGCCTGATGCACCTGCAAGCAATTGATTGCCGCCCACATCAGGGACAAGGCCGATGCCGCATTCCGGCATCGCAAAGAGTGTATTCTCGGTGACGATACGGTGGGAGCCGTGGGCAGAAATTCCAACGCCGCCCCCCATCACGATCCCATCCATTATCGCGACATAGGGTTTCGTGTAGTTCTTGATTTGTGCATTGATGCGATATTCGTCGGCCCAGAACTTCCGTCCATAGGCATAGTCTCCCGCCTTGCCGGTCGCGTAGAGATCGGCAATATCCCCGCCTGAGCAGAAAGAGCGCTCTCCTTCTGCATCGATCACCACCAATTGAATTTCAGGATTGTCCTGCCACTCAGATAGCGCAGCACCAATTGCCATACACATGTCATAGGTCATGGCATTCAGTGCTTCGGGTCGCGTTAGCGTTATGCGTCCTGTACAGCCGGATATGCGGATATGGATATCATCTTCGAGGGCCAAATCAGGCCTCCGCCAGCATTTGCCGGGAAATGATCATCCGCATGATTTCATTGGTGCCTTCGAGGATCTGGTGGACGCGCAAATCGCGGACAATTTTTTCGATGCCATAATCAGAGAGGTATCCGTAACCGCCGTGTAGTTGCAATGCATCATTGGCAACGCGGAACGCCAAATCGGTCACCAAACGTTTCGCCATGGCGCAATGCTTGGTAGCGTCTGGTGATTTTTGATCCAGTTTCCAGGCCGCCTGACGCAGGAATACACGCGCTGCCTGCAATTCGGTTTCCATGTCTGCGATGCGGAATTGTAGAGCCTGAAACTCGGCAATCGGTTTGCCAAAGGCCTTGCGCTCTTTCATGTAAGTAATGGTCTTATCAAGAGCAAATTGGGCAGCGCCCAGGGCGGAAGCGGCGATGTTCAATCTGCCACCATCAAGGCCTGACATCGCATATTTGAAACCCGCACCTTCATCACCAATCAACTGGTCGGCCGGGATTTTGCAATCGTCAAACAGGACTTGTGCAGTCGGCTGCGCGCGCCATCCCATCTTTTTTTCATTCGCTCCAAAGGAAAGGCCTTCAGTAGGACTTTCCACGAGTACTGCCGACACGCCCTTTGGACCATCTCCACCAGTACGCACCATGGCAAGATATAGTTCTGACGTCTCGCCACCAGAGATGAAGGTTTTGCCACCGTTGATCTTCCAGCCATTGCCATCTTTTTCGGCTTTGGTTTTAAGCGCTGCGGCGTCAGAACCAGAGCCTGGTTCAGTAAGGCAATAGGAGCAATATTTCTCCAGCGTTGTCATTTGAGGCAACCATTTCTGGCGTTGCTCTTCTGTCCCGTATGTGTCGATCATCCAAGCTGTCATGTTATGGATGGAGATGAAAGACGCGATGGATGGGCATGCATAAGACAGTGCTTCGAAGATCAGTGTCGCATCAAGACGTGTGAGGGCGGAACCACCAACATCTTCGCGCACATAAATGCCGGCCATGCCGAGTTCTCCGGCGGACCGGAGAACTTCCTTGGGAAATGATCCCTCTTCATCCCATTGCAAAGCATAAGGGGCAATGGCTTCCTGTCCGAAGCCAAAGGCCATATCATAGATGGCGTTTTGTTCTTCCGTTAGTGCGAAATCCATCTGCCTCTATGCTTTCTATTAGTTCATGGTTGGGATTGAGAACTCTGCACCTTCCTTGATGCCCGATGGCCAGCGCGAGGTGATGGTTTTCGTTCTGGTGTAAAAGCGGAATGCGTCTGGGCCGTGTTGGTTCAAATCTCCGAAGCCTGAACGTTTCCAGCCGCCGAAGGTGTAGTAGGCAAGCGGAACCGGGATCGGCACGTTTACGCCAACCATGCCGATATTGATCCGGTTGGCAAAGTCACGGGCCGTATCGCCATCGCGAGTGAAGATCGCAACACCATTGCCGTATTCATGAGACATGGCCAGATCGAGACCTTCTTCGTAATCTTTGGCGCGCACTACTGACAGAACGGGCCCGAAAATCTCTTCCTTGTAGATCGACATGTCTTTTGTGACGTTGTCGAAAAGGCAGCCGCCAATAAAGTATCCGTTTTCATAGCCCTGCATAGAGAAGTCACGGCCGTCCACAGCCAGCGTTGCACCTTCTTTGACGCCTGCATCGACATACCCTTTGACACGGTTATAGGCGTCCTGCGTAACAAGCGGCCCAAAGTCTGCATCATCTCCAGCAGTGTAAGGGGCGATTTTCAGGTTCTCGACACGAGGAACCAGTTTTTCCATCAAACGGTCAGCGGTGTCTTCACCGACAGGAACTGCAACGGAAACCGCCATGCAACGTTCCCCGGCAGCGCCGTATCCAGCACCAATCAGTGCGTCAGTTGCCTGATCCATATCCGCATCGGGCATGATGATCATGTGGTTTTTGGCGCCACCAAAACACTGGACGCGTTTTCCGTTCGCGCAGCCACGCGTATAGACATATTCAGCGATCGGTGTAGAGCCAACAAAACCGATTGCCATGATGTCTGCATGATCCAGAAGGCAATCTACGGCCTCTTTGTCCCCATGCACAACTTGAAGTACTCCGTCCGGAAGGCCTGCCTCCTTCATCAGTTCTGCCAGCATGTTTGGAACGGACGGATCGCGCTCCGATGGTTTGAGGATAAACGCATTTCCTGCTGCGATCGCAGGGCAGAATTTCCACATCGGGATCATCGCTGGAAAATTAAATGGTGTTATGCCAGCAACCACACCTAATGGCTGGCGGACAGAATGCATATCGATGCCTGGTCCTGCACCTTCCGTAAATTCGCCTTTAAGTAGGTGAGGTGCGCCAATGCAGAATTCAGCAACTTCAAGGCCGCGTTGCACGTCACCTTTTGCGTCTGGAATGGTTTTACCATGCTCTGATGAAAGTGCTTCAGCAAGTTTGTCCATGTCACGTTGCAGCAGGGCGACAAATTTCATCATGACACGTGCGCGATTTTGCGGATTGACAGCTGCCCATGCGACTTGAGCTGTTTTAGCACTCGCAATCGCAGCATCTATTTCGCTTTTGCTGGCAAGGGGAACCTTGGCTTGAACCTCGCCCGTCGCTGGATTGAATACATCAGCATACCGACCGGATTTACCCTCGACCAATTCACCGTCGATGAAGTGTGAAATCTGTTTCAATGAAGCCTCCCAAGAAATTTTTCTTTGTTTATCTGTTTATTTTTGTATATCCAACCAGTGTTTTGGTTAGGTTGTTTTGCAAATTTGCACACATAGTCGGAGCAAAGTTGGACGACATTAGCGCAAGAGGAGGTGGTTTTGAACTGGGATGATTACAGATTTTTCTTGGCCGTTGCTCGCACAGGAAAGCTAAGCTCTGCCGGTCAGCAATTGGGTGTTGACCATGCCACCGTGGGTCGTCGTGTAAAGGCACTTGAAGAGGCGCTGAAAGTGCACTTGTTTGACCGTAGCCCGCAAGGTTATTCGCTTACCGATGAGGGGCACAAGCTTGTCACCATGGCAGAAGGGATGGAGACAAGTGCGATTGCGGCACAAAGCGAGTTTTCTGGTGAAGCTGATAGTGTTTCCGGCGTTGTTCGCATTGGTGCGCCGGAAGGCATGGCGACCTCGATACTGGCCGAGGTTGCTGTGAGATTGTGCGAGCAGCATCCGAAGCTTGAACTTCAGATTGTCGCCATGCCGCGAACGTTTTCGCTGACAAAAAGGGAGGCTGATATTGCGATTGCGGTTTCAGCACCCACGTCCGGGCGCTTGAAATTTCGCAAAATCACGGATTACACGCTGCACATGTATGCAACGAAGGAATATCTGGCGAACAACCCTCCAATCAAGGATCTGGCTGATCTTCAACGCGTGCGCGGCATCGGCTATGTGTCCGATCTTATCTATGACAAGGAGTTGGACTATATTCCGCTCATCAGTCCGGATGCGAAACCGTTCCTAACCAGCACCAGTGTCCACGTACAACTTGAAGCAGCGCTGGCAAATGGTGGGCTCTGCGTGTTGCATGATTTTATTGCGTGTAAGTATCCTCAACTTGTTCGTGTTATGCCCGAGGAAGTCTCGTTTACGCGTACCTTCTGGTACATTGTTCATGAGGATTATGCCAAGCTTCATCGTATCAGGGTCGTTTCTGACGCGCTAATTGAACATGTGCGGAAGCGGGTGAACAAGCCGAGTTAATAGGCTTGAAGGACGCTTTGCTTGGCTTCAAGATTCCCAAATTTAAAAAAATCCAAAAAAAATTTCCTCCCATGTCGAAATCTTGAAGTGGCGGGCGTCTTAAGCGTGTAAATCACAACTGGGAAGGAACCGAAATGGAATTTACAGTAACCCCCGTTTACGCTCTCGCAGCAGCATTCATATACCTCGTATTATGGATGCGTGTGACAGCCTTGCGGTCCAAAAATGCAACTTCAATTGGTGATGGTGGCGATCAGGAACTGCTGTTACGAGTTCGTCAGCATGGCAATTGTGCGGAATGGTTCAGTTTCATACTGATCCTGATGATCCTGGCTGAAGGCATGGGTGCACCTTCAACATATCTGCACGTATCGGGCGCCCTTCTGCTCATCGGCAGGATTGCACATCCCTTCGGATTGAAAGTTGATAATGCAGGTCATCCCCTGCGATATGTTGGCAATGGAACCAACATTCTTGCAGCTCTTAACGCAATGGTTTGTTTGGCAGCCAATATTCTTGGCCTTTAACAAACAATAACCCTACAAAATTGAGGAAAATAAAATGAAATATATGCTTCTTATCTACAGTGATCCCGCAGAAGGCCCAGAGTACGGCACACCGGAATTTGAAAAAATGATGGCTGGCTACTTCAGTGCGAATGAAAAAATGAAGGCAGACGGTGTATTGTGTGACGGTGAGGGATTGCAGGGCATCGAGACTGCTACCTCGCTGCGCATAAGAGACGGTAAAGTGGAAACCATGGATGGGCCGTTTGCGGAAACCCGGGAACATTTGGGAGGGTATTATGTTGTTGATGTGCCTGATCTTGATGCCGCGCTGAAATATGCAGAGCTTATTCCAACCGCTCATGACGGCACGATAGAGGTCCGCCCGCTAATGGACTACAATCCAGCCGGATAACGCCATGAAACATGCCGCCCCAAAAGCAATTGCAGTCAGCAAAGCAATTGACAAGGTGATCCGTGAGGATCGGGGGCGGCTTCTTTCTGCGCTGATTGCCAGGCTTGGTAGTTTTCAATTGGCAGAAGATGCATTGCAGGAAGCAATTGTTTCCGCAATCAGCCATTGGGGGCGTGCCGGTCTTCCAAACTCACCTAAAGGTTGGCTGCTGCGAGTTGCCCTGAACAAGGGCATTGATCATATCCGAAAAGGGCAGCGTGAAGAGCAGAAGGCCCAGGATTTTGACAGTATCAGATATGACCATGCTGGTGAGCAAGATGATGAGGCGATCCCTGATGAACGCCTTCGTTTGATCTTTGCTTGTTGCCATCCGGCTTTGGAAGAGAAATCAAGGATCGCGCTTACACTTCGCACAGTTTGCAACCTCACAACACGCGAAATTGCGGCTGCTTTTCTGGATACAGAATCTACCATGGGACAACGTCTTTCGCGTGCGAAAGCAAAGATACAGACAAAAGGCATCGCTTTCAAAATACCGGAAGCTGACCAATGGAATGACCGCCTGGATACCGTCCTTTCTACCATTTATCTGATCTTCACGACCGGATATGTGCTGGAAGACAATTCCTCTCGAGACCTCTGCAAGGAAGCAATTTTTCTTCTCGAGTTGATGTGTAAACTTAAGCCTGAAGAGTCAGAAATTGAGGGCGCATTGGCGCTGATGCAATTGACTGAAGTGCGCAAGCGCGCCCGGATTGATGGTGATGGTGCTCTGGTTCCGGTCGAAGAACAAAACAGAGACTTATGGAACCACGATCTTCGCAAACAAGCGCAAGATTTGCTGACTACAGCAATGAAGCGCAGGCAAATCGGCCCCTATCAGATAAAAGCTGCAATAGCTGATTGTCATATGGAAGAACCCATTCCTGATTGGCCGCAAATGGCATTGCTTTACCAAGAACTCTGGCGGTTTGAACCAACTCCTGTTGTTGCTCTAAACAAGGCTGTTGTGCTTGCAGAACTTGGTGAGTGCCCCGCAGCCCTGTTGGCGGTTGAAGCCTTGGAAGATGAATTATCGTCATACCAACCCTGGTATGCCGCGAGAGCCGATATTCTGATGAAAATAGGTAGGAAGCATGAGGCAATCATTGTCTATAAACAGGCTATAGAATTGGCTCCCAATGAGGCAAGTCGCGTCTTTCTGGAAAAGCAAATGTCCGGCACTGCACAATGAGCCGCTTATCTCTGATTTCTTGCCCTAATTTTTATATATTTTGATAATAATTCGCTAATTGAGTGATGTTTTGTACCTTGAAAATTAAATTTCAATAATTATATCAATTTTATGAAATAGTTGAATATATTTCACTATTCTAAAAACAAAAATAACAAAAATAGGGGAAATTTTATGTTTCTATTACCAGTATTATCTCTTTTTATTATTGCAGCCGCTTTCGTGGCTCGAAAAAATTTGAGATTTGACAATCCAAATGTTGATGGAATGGTCAATATGGCCGGTTGGGGTGTTAAAGCCGCGGGCGTTCTGATGTTCTGTTATACCGCTTTTACAGGCATGTTCTTTTACGCCGAGCCAGGTTTCAAATACCATGTTCGCACCATTACCGGCCAAGAGAAAATGGTATCCGATACCGGTTACAACATGCATTTGTTCGGGCGTTACAATGCCTGGAAAAACGCCATGTCCGTTCAAGCCTCTGCCTCTGGCCAGGGCCAGATGTCTGCGGAGACAGATGGCGCGCAAATGAGCGCAAATCTAGCGCCGAAGTCATTGGTTTTTCTTGACCAGGTTGACGCCAATGTTTCTGCCACCGCTCGGTTCGAGTTGCCTGTGGATGAGGATGCCTTTCTAAGGCTTGCGCGTCAGTATCGTACGCCTGAAAACCTTCTGCGAACTGAACTCGTTCCGGCATTTGAAGAAACGCTTGGTGCCAATGCGGCGCTCATGTCAGCAGAAGATTATTTCCAGGGTGGCAAGACCGAATTCAACAACGAGTTTCTTCGCCAGATGGAAGGTGGAATCTACCTTGTGAGACGCATCGAAAAACGCGTGAAGGTGGAAGACAATCGCCCAGGTAGCGCAAATGCAGCGCTAGGTGAGGAGCAGGAGCAATTCGGCAATGACACTAAAACGATCTTCGTTGTTGAGAAGCGAGTTGGCGCTGATGGACAACCGCTCCGTAAAGCCCAATCTTTTGAGAAGTTCGGGATCAGCGTTACCTCAGCTCGGGTGACACATGTTGAGCCAAACCGACGATTCAAGGACCGAATGGGTCTTCGTCAGCAAGCTGCAGCGGATCGCGCGATTGCGCGTGAAAAGCGGGTACAGGAAGAAGAGCAGCGTCTCCTTGCAATCGCCAAGGGCGAGCGTGAAGTCGCTGAACGCCAGGCGACCGCCAAGGTTGAGCAGATCGAAAAGACAACCCAGGCGGAAACAGAAAAGCAATTGGCGATTACTGCGGCCGAGCGCGAGCGTGAAGCTGCAAAGATTGCCAAGGAGCAAGCTGAAATCTTGCTAGAGAAGGCCAAGATTGACGCGCAGGCTGTTCAAGTTGCTGCAGATGCAGCAGCCTATGAAAAACGCGAAATTCTCGCGGCGGATAATGCGCTTGCTCAAAAGCTCGAGGCCTATGTCCAGGTTCAAGGTGTATGGGCTGAGGCATTTGCAAAGCGTCAAGTCCCTGCTACTATCTTTGGTGCGAATGAGGGAGGGCCAGGCTCTGACGATGACGTCTCGCGTTTCCTTCAGCTTCTGACTGTCCAGTCTGCCAAAGGCCTCGCAGTCGATCCGTCAATTGAACGGACTGAACAAATCAGATAACATTGGAAGCTATTAATAGAACGGGCCTCTTTTGTGGC
>JASJDO010000156.1 GCA_030065115.1 Rhizobiaceae bacterium
CCTGCAGGAAGTATGCCGCATGGCTTTCTCGCTCGGCGAAGATGGCAACCAGAACATTGGCGCCAGTCACTTCTTCGCGACCGGATGACTGAACGTGAATGACCGCGCGTTGAATCACCCTCTGAAAGCCGGCTGTCGGCTTGGAATCTTCATTGTAACCGGTCACCAGATTTGCAAGCTCGGTGTCAATGTAATCGGTCAGGTTTTCACGCAGCATGTTCAAATTGACATTGCACGCATTCATGACCGCGGCTGCGTCTTCATCATCGATGAGGGCGAGCAAAAGGTGCTCAAGAGTAGCGTACTCCTGATGACGCTCATTGGCGTATGTCAGTGCTTTGTGTAGTGCTTTTTCGAGGCTGTCAGTAAAAGAGGGCAAAGGTGCTCCGATCTATTTCTTTTCCATCACACATTGTAGTGGGTGCTGATGCTTTTGCGCAAAATCCATCACTTGCGTTACTTTGGTTTCTGCAACTTCAAATGTGAATACTCCGCACTCACCAACTCCGTTTCTATGCACATGCAACATGATCTGTTCGGCTTCTCCATGTGTTTTAGAGAAAAACCGTTCCAGTACATGAACAACAAATTCCATCGGTGTAAAGTCGTCGTTTAATAAAAGTACACGATACAGGCTTGGCTTTTTGGTTTTGGGCTTTGTCTTTGTTGCAACGCCCGTCTCCATGTCATCGCCGCCTTTGCGATCATTGTCGTCCTGCAATTTCATGGGCAGTTTTGTGCTCATGCGCTTGTCAATTCCTGTGCAATTGGGTCTGGTTTCGAGAATTTGCGTGGGTTTCTGAGAGTTTCATTGGAACCATTATATAATGCGCTTCTTTTGGGTCGCAATACCGTCTTTCCAATGTTTGGAACTGTATTGAGCAGTGGTTGAGTCGCTGAACTTGTGTGCAAGTTTATCAAAATCGGAAAGAACCGCTTAACCTTAAACCCTTTGGTAACCATCCACGTCTAACTTTGTCTCCAATGGGTTGGCTGGCACTTGGTCCGGCTTCGTAGTTTCAAGCATACCCCTAGTTGTTCAGGGGGTCATAGACGGGGAAAAGGTATTGCGTACCCTATCTGCTTTCCGCTCACTGCGGGCGTTGTCGATAGTTTTGACATCTTTCATGTTTGTTGTCGCTGGAAACGGGGCAGACAAAGCACATGCCAATGCAAAATATGCAGGCATAGTGATTGATGCGAAAACGGGAAAAACACTGTATTCCTACAAGGCGGACAGTCTGCGATATCCGGCCTCGCTTACCAAAATGATGACCATGTACATGATGTTTGAAGCGCTTGAGAGTGGCAAACTCAAGAAAAACACACGCATCCGCATGTCGCGCTATGCCGCATCCAAACCACCGTCCAAACTCGGTATCAAGCCAGGCAGGTCAATTGCCGCAGAACATGCAATCCTCGCGCTTGCCACAAAATCAGCCAATGATGTTGCTGCTGCAGTTGCCGAACATCTTGGCGGGTCTGAAGCAAACTTCGGGAAAATGATGACCCGCAAAGCACGCCAATTGGGTATGAGCCGCACCACTTTCAAAAATGCCTCCGGTTTGACTGCCAAGGGTCAACTCTCAACAGCTAGGGACATGGCGCGTCTCGGTATCGCTTTGCGCGAGCATTACCCGCAATATTATCACTATTTCTCTCGCCGCAGCTTCAAGTATGGAAAAGCGAATTATCGTAACCATAACAGATTGTTGGGAACGGTACGCGGTGTCGATGGCATCAAGACCGGATATACAAGGGCTTCTGGTTTCAACCTTGTTTCTTCAGTGGAGAATAACCGTCGTTCGATCGTAGCTGTAGTAATGGGTGGCAAGTCTGGCAAAAGCCGCAACGCCCAAATGCGCAAACTAATCTCCAAATATCTGCCCAAAGCGTCGAAGCGCAAAAAGCGCAAGCTGCTGGCAAGGGCGAAAACACGATCTGTATTTGTCACATCAGCTTCTGCTGTTCAACTGCCAAAGCGGGGCCCAATCCCGGTCTCACGCCATACAGTTCTGGCGAGCAGAGTTCTGGATACTTCGAAAGCGGTTGTTGTCGCAGCTGCAACGCCATCAGTAACGCCAAAGCCAAAAGTTGACCTGCAAACCACGGCAGGTGTCAAAAAAGCTGTGCCTGCATCCGGTTGGGTAATTCAGATTGCTGCGGCAGGCTCCAAAGAAGGCGCGATTGACCTGCTGGAAAAGGCCAGATCAAAAGCCCCGAAAACCTTGGCTGGTAAACGCAACTACACGGAGACCATCTCCAAAGGTGGTGCCACGCTTCATCGTGCAAGGTTTGTAGGGTTTAGTGACAAGCTGGCGGCACGCAGTGCTTGTAAAGTGTTGAAATCCAAAAAAGTCTCCTGTCTCGCGCTTAATGCGGGCTAGAAGCGTTTGTTTCGCGGTAGTTACGCGGAACGGTTGTTGAGTTTTGGCAGTCCGACTGCCTGTGTATTGAGTAAAAACGGAGTTTCGGCCATGGCTTTTGTCAAGGGTTCGATCGAAGGTAAAGGCGGAAACGCCGAAAGTGCCAATGTTATCCCGGCGGTTGGAAGTAAACGGCTTCACAGACCGCGCGTGACCCGGGCTGATCTCTTGGCCAGCCACACAAAGCGGAAAACCAAAAGCCTCATTAGCCTGTTGTTGGGTCACAGCATGCGTCTTGAACGCCTTTCGGCACCGAGGTCTCAGGTTAAACTCAGAGCCCTTACGCCCTCTGGAAAACCTGCCGTGAAAATAAGATTGGGATAAACTCCAAAAAAACCGCTTTTTCACTAAAGCGTGTATTTTGATGATCATCAGTGTTTGGCGATGCAGCCCCCTTGTTGTTACCGTCTTTTCAACAAGGAGAGACACATGCGCTGTATTTCAATTTTGATCATTTTCGCAATCGCATTGCTAAATCCCGTTTATGCACAAAATGCTTCTGATGTTCCTGCGGATACGGAACAGGTTCCAAATCAGATTGAAGAGCCGAAAGCTGAGCAAGGGGCGGAAGCTCCTGAAATCGATGCTGCAGGAGAGGGGCCAATGACCATGCCGCGAATGGCTGAGATCATTCGGGCTCTGGATGGAGATGCTGTTGTTCAAAACCGTGCGATGCAATTGACGATTGCGGATGTGACAATCACGATTGTTGCCGATCCGCTAGCCAATCGAATGCGTGCCTTTTCGGCGTTCAAAACCCTTGATGGTGTAGACGGCCAGCAACTCTATCGCATGATGCAAGCCAATTTTGACGCTGCTCTGGATGCACGCTACGCAGTTGCCAAGGGGCATGTGCTCAGCGTGTTCATTCATCCTTTGGCGGAATTGCAAAAGGATCAATTGATTGAGGGCTTGGGCCAAGTCGTCAATCTGGTGAAGACATTTGGCACAGCCTACACTTCAGGTGCCATGACTTTCGGGGGCGGTGACAGCCGCAATCTGCACCGTGAACTGATCGACGATCTTTTGAAAAAAGGGGAAGAAATCTGATTATGAAAGCACGGCAGCCAGTTTTTCGCCGTTTGCCTTGATTTCTTCCATGTCACCCATCACACCCGATGGCCCCATTCGCACCCCAGCTTTGCGCGGGATAATGTGCACATGATAGTGAAAAACAATCTGGCCACCAGCATCTTCATTGAACTGCTGGATTGAAATGCCATCCGCATCAAATGCTTTCATTGCGGCCTTGGCCACTTTCTGGACAGTTTGATGAACGGTAGCGATCTGCTCGGGCGAACCATCCAGAATGTTTCGAAAAGGTTCCTTGTGGATTACAAGGCAGTGGCCATCCCCGCGCGGCATTATATCCATGAAGGCGTAAGTATTATCGTCTTCGTAGACCTTGAAGGAAGGCATCTCACCGCGAAGGATCTTCGCAAACACGTTCTCGTTGTCATATTCTGCCATATGATGTTCCTGTCATTCTGCCTTCTTAAAGGGCGCATGTTCGCCCAACATCCTGTTATGTCTATCAACTTCGCGTCGCTCATGCACCAGATAATCTTCGACAGCATCGCGCAAACCAGGATGCGTGATCCAATGCGCTGAGCGGGTTGTTACAGGAAGATAACCCCGTGCCAGCTTGTGTGCCCCTTGTGCACCTGCCTCAACACGTTTGAGATTGTGTTGAATGGCATAGTCGATCGCCTGATAATAGCAAACTTCGAAGTGCAAGCAGGGATGATCCTCCAGACAGCCCCAATGCCTGCCATATAGGCATTCATCTCCGACAAAATTGATGGCGCCCGCAACATACTCATCATTGCGTTTGGCCATGATCAAAAGCGTTCGCTCCGGCATGGCTTGGGAAACAAGGGTGAAAAACTCGCGCGTTAGATACGGAGTGCCCCATTTTCGTGAGCCGGTGTCCATGTAAAAGGCAAAGAAGCGATCCCAGATGCGTTCTGTAATTTCTTCCCCCCTTAGAAGGTCTATGGTGATATCTCCATCTTGCAGCGCTGTTTTGCGTTCTTTCTTGATGTTTTTGCGCTTGCGAGATGAAAGTGCAGCCAGAAAATCATCAAAGGTTTTGTAGCCGCTATTTATCCAGTGGAATTGCTGGTCTGTGCGCTGCAGGTATTCTTGCTTACCCGCAAACCCCCATTCATCTTCTTCCATGAATGTGATGTGCGCCGACGAAACCGGCAATTTTGAGCACAGTTGTCTCAGTCCCTGCGCAAGCGCTGTCAGTCGCGCTTCACGATTGTCGCAATCTGGAACAAGAAATCGCGGTCCTGCAGCAGGTGTAAATGGAACCGAGCATTGCAATTTGGGATAGTAGTTGCCTCCGGCGCGTTCAAAGGCATCTGCCCACCCGTGGTCGAAGACATATTCACCCTGGCTGTGATTTTTCAAATAGCAGGGAAGAGCACCAAGCAACTCACCTTCGGAAGTTTCAAGAAGCAGGTGTTGTGCCATCCATCCGGTTTCCGCAACAGCGGATTTCGAGGCCTCCAGCGCATACAGGAATTCATGGTGCACGAATGGGTTGACGGGCGCACCTTTTGTCAGGGCGTTCCAATCATCTGCCTTCACATCTTTCAGGCTTGAGATAATTCGGATTTGATACGTGTCGCTCACAGATGAATAGGATGGGTTTCAGTCTTCAGACTTCAAGCCATAAATCCCTCAAAAGTTGGTTGATGTGCGTATGCCGCACTCATTGCCATATCTTGACTGGTACGAACCGTCCAACAAATTATGGGGCGCTTGGTTTTTTGATACTCGGCGACATAGCGACAATCGAGATTTGAAACTTCGTAAGACAAAAAATCCGGCTCTGCTTTATCAGTGATTGCCCGGTGCATGTCGTAGTGTTTGTCATCACCTTCAGCAGTCAAGCCCAGCGGCACTGAAAGCTTTAGCTCACGCGCGTCCTCAAGAATGTGATGGTGAAACGACATGATGGCAGCATTGCCCGGATAGCTTTCAAGTTCTGCTGTTACAGATTTGACAAATCCATTATCATTTCCGGGTTTTCCCTTTAATTCCAGAACGATACCCACCTTGCCCTGAATCAAATCCAGAAGTTGCTTTAAGGTCGGAATAGTGTCTTGCGTATCCATTATTCGGATTTCTTGAAGCTCGCGTGCGAGGCAATCACGGACATCACCAGTGCGATCAGTAATCCGATCAAGCGTGTAATCATGAAACACCATCGGCACGCCATCGGCAGAGGGCTGAAGATCAACCTCTATGGCATAATTTGCATCCATCGCAGCCTTGCAAGCGGATAATGTATTCTCGAAGATGCCGCCTTCTGCATTGTGTAATCCGCGATGTGCAATCGGCCGATCCTTGATCCAATTAACGTTGTCGCAAACTGGTCTAATAAAAGTGAAGGTCATGCGCTTGCCTAGATTGAGTGACAAGTTAAGGTGTTGGTTGACCATAGGGGTTTCTTGAAAGGTGGCAAAGAGTGAAATTGATTTCTGCATCATTGGGTTTTGTATTGGCTGGAACTTTGACGGCGCAGGCTGCGGGATTTGAGGTTTTGGCACCGCATCGTGCGACTTATGAGGTGAAACTGGTCAACGCAGAAGAACGCTCAGGCATTGAAGGCATGGATGGCCGTATTGTTTATGAGCTCAAAGGCAGTGAATGCGAGGGGATTTCGATCCAGTATCGCTTTGTCACCCGAATCAATACCGGCAGAGATACATTTGTAACGGATCAGCAAAGTGCCAGCTATGAAAGCCCGGATGGCAAGGAGTTTTCATTCTCAACCAAAAGCTTCGTAAACGATCAGGCTGATCAGAATGTGTCTGGATCGGCGATGCAGACCGATACAGGGATCAAAGTTGTGCACGGAGGTGCAGAACCAAAAGAACTCGAATTGGGTGATGGTGTATTCACCAGCACGCATTTGATGGACATTATGCGAAGCGCAAAGGAGGGCGAGGCATTCGTTTCCCATACCGTCTTCGATGGCGCAGGGGACGCGGACAAGATCCTTAAAAGCGCAACCGTTATCGGCAAGGAAAAAACCGTCAAGGATGCGTTTGATGGTGAGGATGGTGTGCAAACACTGCTCAATCAATCGGCATGGCCTGTGACCATGAGTTATTTTGAAACAGTCCAGGACAATTCAGCGGAATCTTTGCCGATTTATGAGGCTTCTTTTTTGCTGTACAAAAACGGTATTACCCGTGATCTCACAATGCGCTACCCGGATTATGAATTGAAAGCAACGCTGAGCGGACTCGAGTTGCTGGACCGAACTGCCTGCTGATTGAGGTGTAAAAACAAGGGGCTATCCTTTGAAACCACCGCCATCCAGATAGGCCTGTTCCGCAGGTGTTGTGTGTCTGCCCAATACGGCGTTGCGGTGTGGGAAGCGCCCGAAACGCTGAATGATCTCGCGATGTTCAAGAACTGCCTTCATGTTATCCGGTTCATTGCCAACGGAATGCATCAGCAATACGCTTTCATTCTGATCGGAAATTTTTTCGGAATGCTCATAGGGCAGATAGAAGAAAAGCCGCAAGTCTTCACGTACCTGTTTGTCGAAGCCAGCGGTTACGGCCCCTTTAGCCAGTTCCAGAGCTTTGGGGTCTTGAGCAAATGTTTTCGCATCTCCCCGAAACATGTTGCGCGAAAATTGATCGAGAATGATGATCAGAGCCAGTGCCCCATCGGGAGTTTCAGCCCAATCATCAATGTCACCTGCTACCGCTTTTGTATGGATGTCTGAAAATCGAGCAACAATTTCCTGGTCAACTTCATCGCTTTTGGTCCACCAGCCCTGTTTTCCTATGGATGCCCAGAAGTCCAAAATATCACTTGGTGTTGTCATTTGGGTGTCTTTCAAAGTTAATGCCAAATTTCACGGCTGAGTTGCCGAATTTTTCACGCACACTGTCTATTGCCCGTTCCGCATCTGCACGTTTTGCGGCTTCCGGGTCCACAAGATCGTAGGGGTCTGCATTTTCGTCAGGTCCAAGCGTGG